>CAZVMS010000185.1:0-14080 GCA_964628795.1 uncultured Haloferula sp.
AAGCCAGATCAGCGCTCCGGAAGAGCCTCGAAGCAATCTTGGATTAAAAAACGCTCCTCCGGAAAGCTCCCCCGCCCGAAAGCTCGGAATCCGAGAAGCTTCAAATCCCGCCTCGCACCAAAGTCCGACAGACTGCTAGAAGCCAACGCAAAAAACAGGACCAGCCATGAAACTCCCAGTCATCATCACCCTGCTCGCCCTCATCGCCGCCCAGCTAGTCCGGGCCGAGAAGCCGAACATCCTCTTTATTCTCGCCGATGACCAATGCTGGGAAACCATCGGCGCGGTCGGAGGCGAGGTCATCACGCCGAACCTCGACAAACTCGTCGCGGAGGGGGCTCGCTTCGACCACGCCTACAACATGGGCTCATGGAGCGGCGCGGTCTGCGTCGCGAGCCGACACATGTTCAACACCGGACGCACCGTTTGGAATGCCCACCGGGCCATCAAGGAATCGTCAAAATGGAAGAAGGATCACAAGAACAAGCCCCATCCAAATGCGATCAAATCATGGAGCCAGCTCATGAGCGAGGCCGGCTACGAAACTTACTTCTCCGGCAAGTGGCATGTGGAGCTCTTCGAACCCAACGAGGTCTTCGATCACGTCGGCACTGTCCGCCCCGGCATGCCGGGAGCCACGCCCGAAGGTTACCACCGCCCGAAAGACGAAAACGACAAGACCTGGCTTCCATGGGACAAGTCAAAGGGCGGCTTCTGGCAAGGCGGCACCCACTGGAGCGAAGTGCTTCGCGACGAAGCCGTCGGCTTTCTCAATGAGGCCGCCAAGAAGGATGACCCCTTCTTTATGTACATCGCCTTCAATGCCCCCCACGATCCACGCCAGGCACCAAAGAAGTTTGTCGATATGTATCCACTCGATAAAGTTAAGGTTCCGGAAAACTTCCTCGATCTCTATCCCTACGCCGATCAGATCGGCTGCGGCAAAGGCCTTCGCGACGAAAAACTCCTTCCCTTTCCCCGCACTGAGTATGCCGTGAAAGTCAACCGCCAGGAATACTACGCCCTGATCACTCACATGGACGAGCAGATCGGTAAGATCCTCGACGCGCTCAAAGCCAGTGGCAAAGCCGACAACACCTACATCATCTACACCGCCGACCACGGACTCGCCGTCGGCCACCACGGACTCGTCGGCAAGCAGAACATGTATGAGCACAGCCTCTGCCCGCCACTCATCGTCAATGGCCCGGGCATCGAGGCGGGCAAGCGCATCAACACCCGTGTTTACATTCAAGACATCGTGCCGACCACTTTGGAGCTCGCCGGTGCAAGGACCAAACAAACGATCGATTTCGAAAGCCTTCTGCCCCTCGTCAAAGGTGTGACGGATCAAGGCCGCGACACCATTTACGGTGCCTACCTCAGTCTCCAACGCTGCGTCATCAAAGACGGATGGAAGCTCATCTATTACCCAAAAGCCGAGGTCTACAGGCTCTACCATCTTGATAAGGATAGCAACGAGATGAACGACCTCGCTTTAAATCCCGAATACGCCGGACGTCTCGCCGCGATGAAGAAAGCCCTCACTGAGGAGATGAAGGCGCAAAGCGATCCCGACCTTGTTTCCAGAGCACAGTGAGGAGCCGCAAAAAGCGCTACCTCACCATATTCTTCAAATCCGAAGACATCGTCGGATAAGCCCAAGGGAAATCGGCCAAGTCATCGGCCTTGATCCTGTGCTTCATCGCGAGGGCAAAAATATTGATCACCTCTGCGGCATCGTGACGCGCAATGTGTGCACCAAGGATGCTGCCGTCGCGCTCATCCACCAGCACCTTGTAACCCGCGTGCTTCTCTCCTATTCGTTTCGAAGATGCCCATGTGATCGACAAGTTTCGATGCACCTTGAACTTCAAGCCTTTCTCCCTCGCCTCCTCCTCCGAAAGGCCCACGGAAGCAATCGAGGGAATCGTAAAGGCCGCACTCGGGATCACCTCAAGCCGAGGTCGCTGCAACTCGCCCAGCAAGAGGCTCTTTGCCACCGTCTTTCCATGTTCATCTCACACCGGAGCAAGCGCCGGTCCGGAGGCCGCACAGTCACCAATTGCGAAAACTCGCGGGTTTGAAACGCTTTGCAGAAACTCGTTCACCTCAACTCCCTTTCGACTGTGCGCGACATTCCCCTTGTCCCCTTCGAGCACACTCAGATTCGGCAGGCGGCCAATGGCCTCAATCGCCAGGTCCGCTTCGATCATCGAATCCTTCTTCGTGGTAATCTTAAGACCCCCTCTCTCCTTGTCCACGCGGGCAATCTCTTCGCCCATCCGAACATCGATCCCCAACTCACGAGCTGCTTCCAACACAATCCCCACCATCTCCTGCTCGAAGCCCTTTAAAACATGATCGGAACGCTGAAGAATCGTGACTTTCGCACCGGCATAGGCGGCCACAAAGGCAAACTCGAAAGAGATATACCCACCACCGACAAATACGATCCGCTCAGGCAACTCGGGCAGGTCAAGAAAGTCATCGCTGATCCCGATGAACTCTTTCCCGGGAACATCCATCTTCGTCGGAGATCCGCCGGTGGCCAAAACGATCCGATCCGCCGTCAAGCGCTGACCACCCACCTCCACCGCATCCTCCGCGACCAGACGCGCCCTTGCGAGAATCGCCGTGGCACCAGCCTCACGCCAATCCTCGAAGTCCTCCTCCGAGCGGCCTTCCAGAAACTGGTTCTTAAGCGCCTGCAATGCCTTCCAATCAGTCTTCGGTGCTTCAACAATGCCCTTCCCCACCAAATGCCGCGCCATCGCGACCGCATCGGCATTCGCCACCAGATACTTCTTCGGTTGGCATCCTCTCAGTGCGCAGGTTCCGCCAAAGGGTCGCTCATCAATCATCGCGACCTTCTTGCCCGCTTCAATCAGCGGCGTCGCGCAGTAGTAAGCCGAAGTGCCGGAGCCAATGATGATGACGTCGAAATGGGAATCTGTTGGAGACCTCATGATGGACTTCAATAGTAGCACTTAATCGAGGATTTTTTCCAAGCGATCCGCCAGCGTGGCAAAAGCATCATCACCCAGCGGGAAGCGGCAGCCCTCCTGCCAATGCTCGGGTGGCTCAGGAATCTTCACCCAACTACGGCAACCCCCGTATTTCGGCCCATAGGGAAACTCAAACGGCTGAGCCAGCGCCCGCACACGAATCAACGCAGCGTGAATACTCCCCGAGCTCATCCCTTTTCCCTCCCAATCGAATCGCTGACGCACCGTCTCCTCGGTCCAAATGTGGTAGGGCTCGAGCGCCGCGACCTGATCCCAGTCGGTCAATGTCTTCGCCCAAAGCGCTTCGCAATGGTGCGCAATCTTGACCGGCTCGCCCTCCTGCCACTCGGGCTGAGGATCGACATCCCCCTCGCGCACAAACTGGTCCTGATTGTGAAACCGAGTCGGGAAGAGGAAAAACGACTCCTCCGCGAACGCAAAACCCTCCCGGCCCTCGTGAATCCCACCTTTGCGCAAAATCAGCGACTGTCGACCACTCGCCAGCGCGTCGCACACTACCTGCCACTCCTTAAATCCATTCGCCATGCCCGGAGCTATCCCGATCCCGAGGCCAAAATCCAAGTCCCAAGTTCAGATAGACCCAAATACCGCCGTTCAATCCGGCCCTCCCCCCAAGCACAGGCAAGAAGAGGAGACGAAACCGGAGCCTCAGGGCATCCGCTTTCCCGGAGTGACAAGTAAATCCAACCGGGTATAACCGACGGGTCGACTCTTTCATCACTTGCCCACTCTTGAATCACTACCCGCTCCCATTGGAGTCGCCATGGCGATCTATGTCGCAGCTTGGCTGCTCGTCCGACTCGCGGTGCGAAGGGTCAAAAAGCCTCCGCAGATCACACTTCACCTTTTCGCCCTCTCGCTTGGGGCATGGGCTGCGGGCCGGATCTTCTTCTCACAAGAAGAATGGGGCGGCCACCTGGGCGCCGCCCTGATCTTCTGTTCAGCCCTGTTCCTCTGGGTTCTCTTCGATCGGATCATCTGCGGCTCGTGGCTGGAGCAGCGGCGCGACGTCCAGCTCCCGATTATTCTCCGCCAGCTCGGCGGCGTGATGGTCGTGATGGTCGCTGCCGCCTGCATCCTGAAATTCGGCTACCGTTTCGAACTCACCGGTCTGCTCGCCACCTCGGGCATCGCCGCCGTGATCCTCGGCTTTGCCATGCAGGACCTGCTGGCGAATGTCATCGCCGGCTTCAGCATCCACATGACCGGAGCCTATCGCGTGGGCGACTGGCTGCTGCTTGGCGACGCCGGTGATCGCGCCGCCGTCACCGAGATCAACTGGCGCTCCACACGCTTCATCAACAACGACCAAGTCTCCTTCGAACTCCCTAACAGCGAGCTAATCAAGCGCCGCATCGTCAACCTCAACTACCCGACCCCGGAGCATGCCATCCGCCTGTGTATCGGACTCGACTACGATGTCCCTCCGGCACTGGCACAGGAGGCTATTCTCGCGGCCTGCAAGAACGCTCAGGGCATCTTGGAATCTCCGGCACCGAATGTCTTCCTCATCTCATTCGACGACAGCAGCATCACCTACGAACTGCGCATTTGGATGCGCCAAGCGCGCCTCTACAATGTGACCTGCGACGAAATCCGCACCTCCCTTTGGTATGAACTGAAACGCCGCGACATCCGCATCCCCTTTCCCATTCGCACCCTCGATGTCCGCACTCCGAACGAACCGAAGTCTTTTTCGAGCGCCCGCGAAAAGGCCGCGGAGATCCTGCGATCGAGCAGCCCTCTCTCATGCCTTTCCCCAGAGGAGGCCGCCGCCTTGGTCAAGAAAAGCAAGCTCGCCCTATTTGGAGCACGAGAGGCACTCATCACCCGAGGCCAAGAAGGTCATTCAATGTTCATCTTGCTCGAAGGCGGAGTCGAAATCGTCGGGCGCACAGATAAGGGAGCCCGGGTCACTCTCAGCAGAATGGGACCCGGCGAATGCTTCGGAGAACGTTCGCTCCTCACCGGTGAGCCACGCAATGCAACCGTTCGAGCTGAAGAGGACACGCTTGTCGTTGAAATCTGCAAACAAGACCTTTCACCCCTAATCGAAAGCAATCCCGATCTGGCGGAGCGACTTGGGGAACTGCTCGCAGAGCGAGAGCGCAAGCGCGCCGAGGCGCTCTCTCCTGAGGCCTTCAAAGAATCTGAATCAAGCTCCACGCATGCTCAAAGCCCACGCTCCTTCGCCGCCCGTATCCGCTCTTTCTTCAAGGCGTGAAACCCTGCCCAACCAGCTGTCGGTTGACCACGCACTCATCGTCATGATCACTCCATTTTGCCCGGCCTGGATCCTTCTCGCTGTGGTGGCATTCAGCCTTCCATTTTCACTTGTAAGCTCCATTATCTCTGCCACTCAGACCCTTGAAAATCACTATGACCCGCAATACAATCCTGATTGCCGCCATCGCCGTCCTGCTTGCTGGTGTGGCCGCTTTCGCTTTCCTTCGCCCAGGCGGCACCGATAAAGCTGGGAAGGATGATTCAAAACCAGTAGCCCGCCAGAGTGGCAGCTCAAGCGATTCCCCATCCGCTGACCTGAAACCAACACGCGAAATCGTCCGCAAGTCCAAAGAAGACGAAGCCGCAGCCTTGATCGAGCAGTATGGCGATTCCCGTACCGCGCTCTCCCGCCAGGTCGTCGACAACGTCACCTCCCTTTTGGATGATGTTCTCGAGATGGGGGACATGATCACCAGCGGTCAAGGTGGGCAGTTTGGAGGAGGAGACTGGGCACTGCGCGGAGTCATCCGAAGCACTGGCATAGAGCTCGACGAGACTCAGCGGGAAGCTGCGGCCGAACTTTTCCGGGACTTCCAGAAGCGTGAACTCGAAAAGACCCGAGCCGCCGTGCAAGATCTAAAGGACCAACCCGTCACCTTGATGAGCCTGATGCTCGCCAGTGACGCCCGCTCCCGCGATGAAATCAGCGAGGAAGAATACAAGGCTCTCCAGGAAGCAAGTAGTGAGGATCTCAAAGGCATTCTCAACCCGCTAGACCGCGACAATTTCCGCGGTGGTCAACCGATGGAAGACCCCGTATTCCGCAGTGGCTTCGAAGCCTTGCTAACCGAAGATCAGGCTGCGAATTTCGACAGTTCCATGAGCGAGCGCGAGGCATCGGGCAACGAAACGAGACAGCAGACCAGCATCACCGAGATGCCCGTGATGGACCTCGAATCACTCGACAAGTCCATCTCTTCCGCCAAGCAGATGACCACCGGTTTCAAGAGCATCATGCAGGGCATGGGCAATCTCCAGCAGCTCGAGCAACAGCGCAGCGGCGAAGGCGAGTGATCAGCCTTAGAACTCCCCCCGAAACGAACAGCGCGCCGTCGGTGTCTCGTAAATCACGATTTCCGCAAGCCCCGGGAGCTGCGATTCGAGCTTCCTCCAGAACCACGCGGCCATCCTCTCGATGGTTGGACTCTCAAGCCCTTCGATATCATTCAGGTAACCGTGATCCATCAACTCGATCAGAGGGTTCATCGCTTCGGAGATCCGCTTGTGGTCATAAACCCAGCCGATCGTCTCATCGACCTCCCCTTCCACCGAGATCTCGACCCTGAAACTATGACCATGCATCCGTCGGCACTTATGGTCATCAGGTAAACTCGGCAGAGTATGGGCAGCTTCAAATCGGAAATCCTTGGTCAATCGGGCACGCATGGCGGCTTTCAGCCTGACAGGCCTTGCCCCAGCATGCAAGCCGGGCAAAGCGCTCGGCACTTGTCCCCCTCTCATCCGCCCCCTACAAATCGGCGCGCCGATGCCAGACTTTCGCCCGACCATTCTCATCCCCAGCTACAATACCGGGCCAATTCTCAGGGAAACGGTACAGGCCGCCATCGCGACTGGCTACCCCGTGAGGGTCGTGGTCGATGGATCGACCGACAATTCCGACTCCGCGCTCACGATATTCAAAGATACTGACGGCTTCACCCTTCATCGGCTCCCGGTCAATCAGGGAAAAGGCTCTGCCATTCTGTGCGGTATTCGAGCCGCGCAGATCGACGGCTTCACTCACGCACTGGCCATGGACGCCGACGGCCAGCACCCGGCTGACCGCATTGCCGACTATCTCAAGATCGGCCAGCAACACCCGGAAGCCGGCGTCTTCGGAACACCGGTGTTCGACTCAAGCGCACCGGCCCTGCGCGTTGGCGGGCGCAAAATCTCGAACTTCTGGGCAAACCTCGAAACCATGGGTTGGGGAATCGACGACTCCCTCTTCGGCATGCGCCTCTATCCCATCCACCAACTGATCGACGTCCTCGAAAACACCCGCTTCGCACGTCGATTCGACTTCGATCCCGAGGTCGCCGTCCGACTTTCCTGGAAGGGTGTCCCGATCATCAACATGCCGACTGCCGTCCGCTATCCCAGCGAGGAAGAAGGTGGCATCTCGCAGTTCCGCTATGTGCGTGACAACACCCTGCTCACCTGGATGCACATTCGTCTGATGGTCGGCTTCTTCATCCGTGCCCCATGGCTTGCCATTCGCGGCGATAACCCACTTCTTCACCTCAGCCCATCCATCCGGTGACCAAGGACCAGATCAACAAGATTGCAGGCTACTTTCCGAGCCGCTGGTATCGCTCCTATCTCAGGAGCAAACTCAAATCGGACCCCCTCTACGACGCCGTCTTTCATGAATTGAAGGACTCCGAGCTCCCGCTTCTCGATCTCGGCTGCGGACTCGGCGTGCTTGCCTTTTACCTCCGGGAACGTGCCATCACCTTCCCCATTCAAGGCCTCGACTACGACAAGCACAAAACCGAAAGCGCCAACTACGTCGCCAACAAAATCGGCGACATCCATAGCAGCTTCTCCGAGCACGATGCCCGCAACGGGATTCCCGACCATCTCGGCAACGTCACCATTCTCGACATCCTCCAGTTCTTTACCCCGGACGAGTTCGACAAACTCCTCACCGCCGCCGCCGAGCGTGTGGCGCCAGGAGGAAAGCTCGTCATCCGCTCGGGGCTAAAGGATAACTCCACCCGCTTCAAAATCACCGTCGCCGGCGACTTCTTCGCCAAGGCTACCTTCTGGATGAAAGCGGCACCCATCCACTACCCTACGGCCGACGACTTCGAACGGATCCTTTCGCCTCACGGCAGCGTCTGCATCAGCCCACTCTGGGGCCCCACTCCCTTCAACAATCACCTGATTGTCATGAAGCGGAGCTAACGAACTTCTTCCAGCACCCGCTTCACCACTTGCTGCGCAAGCTTGGTCGATTCGTGAAGCAATAGAATCTCACCAGACCCCAGATCGTTCGTGAGTTCTTTCACGATCACCTCGACCTCACGGTCGAGCGTATCAAATCCACGTCGGCTCCAAGCCACGACCTCCATCCCCAACTCCGCTGTGATCGGGTGGGTAAAGTAATTCCGATGTCCCACCGGTGCGCGGAACCAACGCGGCCGCTGGCCAGTCACCTCTTCAATGACTCGGCTGCATTCCGCAATCTCTCGCCGCATCCTAACAGGACCCGCGCTCCACATGCTGTGTTGCGGGTGAGTCATCGTGTGATTCCCAAGCTCGTGCCCTCGCGCCACGATCTCTTTCGCCAACTCCGGGAAACGCCGCACTTTCTCCCCGATCACGAAAAACACCGCCTTCACTCCCTGCTCATCGAGCTGATCAAGAATCACCGGCGTATCATCGGGATCAGGTCCATCATCGATGGTTAGAAGCGGCTCTCTTCCATGCACTCGGATCGGCATTGGTCCGAAAATCTCATTCGTCGGATCAAAAGTTCCCAGCGCCCAAACAGCTACCATTCCGACGAATGATGCCAGCCCCCAAGCCAATCCAAACTGCCACCAAATCAGCGCGATCACGAGATGGACCAGCACCGCCAAAACAATCCGGAGCGCAATCCCCCTCAACCCCGACACCAACATCATCCGTCTCCAAAACAGACCGAGCATCCCCACGATTTGCAGCGCCACAAAACCCAACCAAACCCACGCGACCCAAGCCACAGGCGTTCCTTCTCCCCACTTCAATAATACCCCCGCCCAAACCGCCAGCGCCCCCGTCCAGATCAAGACCGTCCCACGCGGGGACCATGCCCCCAACAAGAACCCCAA
The DNA here is from genome assembly GCA_964628795.1 of uncultured Haloferula sp. Classification (GTDB taxonomy): domain Bacteria; phylum Verrucomicrobiota; class Verrucomicrobiia; order Verrucomicrobiales; family Akkermansiaceae; genus Haloferula. The sequence continues at coordinate 9,134 of CAZVMS010000185.1, forward strand.
GGCATGCAAGCCGACGAAAGTCACCGGAACCACCCCCAAACTCGCCGCCCATAATCCGCCAAGCCGCCAAAGTCCGTCGAAAATTGCGAATCCCACCACCAAGGGAATCAAGGCCGCAAGCAAGAGCCACTCGAAGCGATGATTGCCCACGGAAGCGCCCATGACGACCGCATCCGCATCGGGAACCTTCAGCCTTCCTCCGAACACTCGAAAAAATGGCGAGGCCGCCCGATTGTCACCACTCTTGATCGTCTCGCGCCTCATTCCCGACCTCCCTCCACCCGACGGAATACCTTCTCAAAAACAAACCACTGATCCCAATGCGGCATCACGCCTTGAAGCAGCGCCTCACTCCACGCGCCAAGCCCCGGATCCTCACCCGGCCCCCGCTTGCGTAGCGGCAAAATCACCGGGGGAAACACCTTCACCCGATAGCGGCGCCAGCCATCACGAATGATAAACAAGGGAAAGCACTCGGCCTTGGTGATTCGTGTTAGAAACAGCGGACCCTTGGGAAGTTTCATCATCAGCCCTGGTCTCACCTCCACCTCCACTGGCGACACATCGAAGACCACCCGGTCCCCCTGGACCGCCACCACATTCCCCTCGTTGAGAAGACGCGCCAACTCGACGCCAAGCATCTCACCACCATCATTGTAGAGCGTTTTGAAAAACGGATTAAGCCGTTCCTTTTCGCGAAGCTCCGCCTCCTTGATCGCCTGCATCTCCGCCTCGCGTTCCTTCGCCCGCACCGCATAAACCGTCTTCCCGAACTTCGAGGAAAACAGTGGTGCCGCCATATCATAGTTCCCCATGTGCGCTGTTAGAATCAGGCAGCCCCCCTCATGCGACGCCAGTTGATTGAAATACTCCAAGCCCTCGATCACCCAATCCACCTCACCCGTCCCCGTTTCACTGCGCATCGCATCGACATAAGTCCCCGCGAAATTCCAGAACACCCGATAGGCTCCAAACAAAGACCGCAGCCCGCTCCAATCCGGAAACATCGCCCGTAAATTCGACGCCACCGCCCTCCGCTGCTCACCCGCGACCCCGAAAAATACCAGCGTCCAAACCGCCACCAACAAAGGTTCCAGAAACCAAGGAATCACCCGCAGTCCACGCATCAGCAAGCGCGTCGGCAAATCCCCGAACACGCCAAACCTCCGACTCCACGATGTCTTCTCTTCTGCCTCCACGTCCTCCCGAAATCAATGCCCACACGGCACCCCATTGGCAAGCGTGTTGCCAAGCCCCCACTTATCACGGCTTGGACCCAGAGTCGTCATCTGAACGCGGTAGGGATGAATCATGCCGGGCCGGGGAAGATGCATTCTCACAAGTCTCTGCATCCTCTCCCATGTCGCTGCCTCATTCCGGCTCGGCGTCCGGGGCGGGGCGGTCTGCACCGCGTTCCTCTCGACTGGGTCCCGCTCCTCCATGATGCTCCCTTCCCCTTGTCAGTACAAGGTCGGCACACGGGCTGCTTGATTTCGGAGCTCAATGGCTGGCCTGCGTCTCCACTTACCGATGCTACACCCGGAGCGTCACCGGTCCCAGCGTAGGGCTTGTGGCCAGAGTTACTGGCTAAGTTTTCTCGGTAAGACTCTTTCATTCTCTATTCCAAGCCGGTTTATCCCGGCGCTTTCACTGACCCCTTTTTGACCCCATTTCCGCTCTTTCTAATGGTTTTGCGCCTAAAAAACGAAGCCGGGAGACCCCGCAAAACCAAAGCTCACTGCGAGCCCGCAGGGCCGTGATTCGTCTCAACAAACGCCCGTAAAATCAGGACTTCTGGACACCGATGACGAGTGACATAGGCGAAGCTGAGTTCCGCCGCAGCCACCGAGGTCAGATCGATGCGCGGCAACTTCAGGCAGCTATCGGTGGTGGGAGCGATGGAGCTGCCCGGGTTGCCTATGTCGGTGCCCCAGCACTCGCCGCTCCACCGTTGCCGGTGGTCACGCTCAGTTCGCCTCAACCAACACATCATCGATGTAGAAACCGGCGAAGAGATCGGTGTCGGCATCGCTTGAGAAGAGGAACTCGATCTTGACCTCGAGCCCGCTGGCGGCCTCTGGGAGCGGCAGGGATTGGGCGGCCCACTCTTCGGTGACGCCCTCCAGATTCGTGGTCGTCACGCCGCCTCCCACCAGCACCGAATCGTCCGAGGCGTTGAGCAGGCGGATCGAACCGACATCGCCGGAGGGCGAAATCTCGGTGTCGATGTAGAGGTTGAAGTTCAGCGTGGCACCGCCGGCCGGCACGGTGAAGGCGGGGCTGACGAGCGATGCCGTCGCCGACGCGGTGTAGGGTGCCGTGATATTGGTGCCGGCGCACTGCGTGCCATTGGCTGCGGCGGTCGGCTCGGTGTCCGGGAAGATGCCGTTGCCATCTGGAGTTCCCGCCTGCCATGCGGTCCCGGCCCCGTTGTCCGAGGTGGCCCAAGTTCCGGGTAGTCCGCTTTCGAAGTCCTCGCTGAGGAGCGGAGGTGCGTCCTTTTCCAGAACCGCGAAAAAGCGGCGAACGTCGCCTCCTCCGGCGATGTTGCCGAGAGTGTTGGTCGGTGGGCTGGCAGCAAGATCCGCCTGCCCGTTCCACACCGACCAGGTTTCCGGAGCGGTCGAAAGGTCGGTAGAACTCACCAGATCGTAGACCTTGCCCGCCTGGCTGTCCCACTGGAAATCATACTGTCCGGGAGTGGCGTTGGGAGTGATGACGAGGTCGAAGGGGGGCGCGGCCGGGGCTGGGGCAATTTCCATTCCGTTGAATCCAAACCAGCCTCCCGTGTTGCCACCCGAGGTAGGCGTTTCCTGAGTCATCCGCACAACGATATTGTCAGTGCCATTTGACACCACATCGAAGGTAATGACGTTGGGATTAAAGGACACTCCATTAACCCCGGTGCCCTGGGTGAAAGTGCCGACGGATTGTCCGAAGCTGGGGCTGTCCGCATCCTGCACATCGAGGATGAAGGTGCCGGGACCGGGGGTGCGGATCAAATGGTGGGTGGTGATCTGAAACTTGCCGGCCTTGAGACCTGAGATGGTGATATTGACAGTGCTCGCGTTGTCGTTCCGGAACAACATGTCGGCATACATCGCGTCCAGATCGGTTTCCGGGAAATCAGTGCCCGCCCCAGTACCGTTGTCATATCCGCGGTTGAATTCGAGTCCTGTGAGACTCACGGTTACGTCACCAGCAGACAAGTCCGTATATCCCGAAAAAGCCCCGCTCTTGCTGGTGCCATCGGCCGTTCCGCCAAGCCCTTCCCAGCCGGATTGGGTTCCCGCATCTGCGGAAAAATCCAGTTGTAATACCGTGGCGGCCATTGCCGCGCCCGAGAAAATCGCGAACGCCTGAAGGATAAGGATGAGCTTGAATTTCATGTCTGTGCGCGAGTTACCTTGGTATTCGTTTGTTTGTGTGGAATGGATCCGAAGCAGAGTTACCTGAACAAGTCCCGAGCCATTCAGGCGGTGAACTCAAGAAGTAGAGCCTGCTCCAAATCCATGGAGCAGACCGGTAAGACAGTGAGCCAAATTCACCTGCGGCGGCGGAGCAGGGCGAGCAGGCCCAGTGCTCCGAGCAGTGCAATGGATGGCTCGGGAACCGGTGCAATTTCCATCCCGTTGTAACCGAACCAGCCGCCTGTGTTCCCGCCCGAGGAAGGCGTTCCCTGGGTCATCCGCACAACGACATTGTCAGTGCCGTTTGACACCACATCGAAGGTAATGACGTTGGGATCGAAGGACACAGCACTAACCCCGGTGCCCTGAGTGAAAGTGCCGACGGATTGTCCGAAGCTGGGGCTGTCCGCATCCTGCACATCGAGGATGAAGGTGCCGGGACCGGGGGTGCGGATCAAATGATGGGTCGTGACCTGAAACGTGCCGGCCTTGAGACCGGAGATGGTGACATTGATCGCGCTGCCATTGTCGTTCCGGAACAAAAGATCGGAATACAGCGCGTCCAGAAGGGTCCCCGGAAAATCAGTACCCGCCCCGGTACCGTTGTCATATCCGCGGTTGAACTCGAGGCCCGTGAGACTCACGGTTACGTCACCAGCAGACAAGTCCGTATATCCCGCAAAAGTCCCGCTCTGGCTGGTGCCATCGGCCGTTCCGCCAAGCCCTTCCCAGCCGGATTGGGTTCCCGCATCTGCGGAAAAATCGATTTGTAAAACCGTGGCGGCCATTGCGGTGCCCGAGAAAACCGAGAGAGCGGAGAGAAGAATTTTGTTCACGTTTTTTGAGGTAAGTTGGAGCTGAGTCCCCCCGGATGATTCATCGCGAGGGCAATTTCGATTGAATGGTTTCGTTGTTCTTAAACCCCTTAGACCCAGAATCCGCAAGAAAAATCTCCGACAGAAAAATCATCCTGCACCCCCTGACCTATTTCCCGGTTAGCGATCCGGCATGCCAGCCGTCCGTATTCTCAGTTCCGCCGAGCAGGTGGCGGGCAGCGGGCCGGACAAGGCCCCGGCCTATGAGGAAGTGATTGCGGGTGCCGCAGGACGTCTCGCTGGTATGCGACGACCCGGATCCGGCCTTCGCGTGGCAGGTGCCGACAGTGGCCCACATCCGCTGGCAGGCGGAGCCGTGCGTGCGCCGCCTGGTGCGCTGGGCGGAAAACACCGCCGCAGGAAGGGCCGACCAGCGGAAGTCGCTGGCCAAGGCCGAGTTCGTGGGCGGCGGAACCATCGGACCGGCACCGCCGACCGCGCGCGGCGCGAAGTAGGACGACTGTCGGCAACTCGATTCGCCGTCAAACCGACAGCGCCGCACGAAAAAAGGGGTCGGACCAGAATGGCACGGTTTTAAGCAGCCTATCGGGAAGGATTTCCCCAAGAAATCAAGGAATTGTGATATGCTCGGCACCCTCAATCCGGCACCCTCAATCGCTACAGCCACAGGGATGTTACGGAATCAGGACCGCTCGGCTCCG
>CAZVMS010000186.1:0-4410 GCA_964628795.1 uncultured Haloferula sp.
TCTGACTTCTGACTTCTGACTTCTGACTTCTGGCTTCTGGCTTCTGGCTTCTGGCTTCTGACTTCTGGCTTCTGGCTTCTGGCTTCTGGCTTCTGGCTTCTGGCTTCTGGCTTCTGGCTTCTGGCTTCTCACCTCCGCTCCCTTGACTTGATCGCGCGGGGAATGTATCCAAAGTTGTATGACAAAGGTATTGACGTTGCGGATGGACGCGGAGCTTCTCGACAAGGCCGAAGCGAGGGCCGCGAGGCTCGGGTTGGATCGTGCGAAGTATGTTAGGGCGTTGATTGAAGAGGATCTGGCGGGGGGCAGCGCAGGGACGCCACACACGTTCGCTTCGGAGGATCTCGCCGGGATGTATGAGGGACCGGGCCGACCGGCCGACAACGCGGCGGTTCGCGAGCGCTTGCGCCGGAGAATCACGGGGGAAGGCGAGGCGTGAGGGAGATCGCCGACACCGGCTTGATCGTCGCCTTGTTGTCTCGCAACGATCCTCACCACATCTGGGCGCTGGAAGCGTTCCGCAAGCACAGCCCGTTTTTGACCTGCGACGCCGTTCTTGCCGAGGCGGGCAGCTTTTTCCCGGATCCGGTCGGAGTTCTGAGGCTGGTTTCTCGAGGCGATCTGGTGATTGATCCGGACTTCGTCCTGGCGAGAGAATGGCCCGGAATTCTGGAGTTGGTGACGAAGTATTCCGATCGTCCGATGGATCTGGCGGATGGCTGCGTCGTGCGAATGGCGGAAATGAGTACCCGGTGCCGGGTCTGGACGGTGGATCGCGCGGATTTCGCGGTGTATCGGCGGAGCGGGAAACTGGCGATCCCATGCGAGTTCCCCCCAGGTCGCTGATCCAACTCAACTCTCCCTCGGGGCCAGTCAGGGTTCGGCCCGGCGGTTTGACTCAGGCGCGCTGGTTTTGACCACGGTCATTCAGAGAATTTAAGGTTCAGCCAATGAGCAGCTCAAAGACCCCTCCAATTGGCCCCCCTCCGTTTGCTCCTGTTCAAGAATCTTCAAGAGAAGAATTTTCACAGGAGGTAACGGAGGGAACGGAGGGAACGGAGGAGCTTCGCGCTGGCTATTAAGAATATGTCGACTCCTCCAACCACGCCGATCGTGTAATCCAATGTTTTTCACCGCACCCATCGAAGGCTATCCAATTGTTGTAGCCACTCACATGCGCTCGGGAACGCACTTGACCATCGACATGCTGCGTCGGCAATTCACCTCAGTCGGCGGTTGGAAGTGGCCAGGTGAGGCGAATGACAGTGTTTATCTTGCGTTGGACGTTATGAGCGGGTTGCAGGCAAACTGGGGTGAAAGGCGTGGATTTCGCATCTTGCGCCGCAGCAAGCATCCGATCTGCAAGGTCCATTGGACGGCTCCGGATTTTGCGGATCTGGCCAAGCTCCAACCGGAACTCGCAACGTGGATTCTCAATCGCGGGCGAGTCATTTACGTAATACGGGATCCGAAAAAAGTGATGGCATCGATGCTGGCTTGGGAGCTTTCAGCGAACGATTCCCATCGAAAGCCCGACGATATCGAGTCGTGGATCGTACCGAAACTGAATTACTGGGCTTCGCACGTGAACCAGTGGGTGGACCGCCCTGGCACCTTGGTGCTGAGGTTTGAGGATATCGTCAAGAGGCCAAAGACAGTTGTTAAGGACGTGGCACGACATCTTGGTCTTGAGCCCTCATGGCGCGAGCCGCTGCTGCCGCCGAAACTGCGGGGGCACTGGCACTCACGGCTCAACCGGGTTATTTCCATCCGGCCCGTCTGCACCGAGATTCTGACCCAAGTCCCAGCTGCAGCAGCGACTGCACGCATTGGCGCGCTCGCAGATGACCTGTGGGAAACGCACTGCGGGGAGGTGATGCGGCGTTTTGGCTATGCGTGAGCGAGCAATGATCCACGCTCTGACATCCGAGCGCAACGAACAATAAAACTCATGGGAAGAGAATGCGAGCGGGTGATGGAGGCGTTCCGCCGGTAGGGCGGGAGAAATTTTGGATTTTGGATTTTGAATTTTGAATGCGAAGAATTGGCCAATGAACTGCTTGAAGATCCCTCCAATTGACCCCCTCCGTTTGCTCCTGTTTAAAAATCTTAAAGAGAGGAGTTTTTACAGGAGGTAACGGATGGAACGGAGAATGTTCCAGCTGCTCATCCACGTTTCATTTTCAGGATTTAAGTTTGGCCAATGAACTGCTTGAAGATCCCTCCAATTGACAACCTCCGTTTGCTCCTGTTTAAAAAATCTTAAAGAGAAGAGTTGTCTGTTGTCTGAAGCGCTTGATGTTGGTGCTCTGCGCTCTCCAAGCTCTTTTGCATCTGCCAAGCTCGCGATTCGAGCAAAGCACTTCACCGCGATCGACCGACAACGGACAACGGACAACGGACAACGGACAACAGACAACCGACAACTCTTTCACTTCCCTCTTCCTCCGACAACCGACAACCCTCCCGATGCCTCTTCCCTTCTACTTGACCTGTTTCGCGCTCCTTGGATTTGGCTTGTTTGCCTGGAGCGAGCGGCGTGGTGGCTGGGGGCTGCCGGCGTGCATGGTGCTGGGCACGGTGGCGGTTTGGTATGTCGGGGATGTGCTTTACAACGAGTTCGACGTCTATCTGGAAACCATCGGGCGGGCGTCGATCGATTCCGCGTGGTGGCAGGTCCTGTGGTTTGTGCTGGCGTTCGGGGTGATGGTGAAGCCGGTGCACCGATGGATCAATGGATCGCTGCGAGGGCAGCGCAGCCACGTGATGGCCTATCTGGAAAGCAACCGACTGCGGCGCAAGGACGTGCAGCATCGGATCGACCTCCTGGGGGCGGCGCTGTTGTTTGCCTGGATGGTTTTGATGGCGATCGCCGTGGTGCAGGTGAAAGGCAATGTGATCGGCTTGTTCGCCCCGTATCTGGGAGAGAAAGCGAACCCATGGGCGCGGGGGCAGATTGGAGGTGGGTTTTCCGCGTTTATTTCTCTGGCGAGCTATCTGCAGATTTTCCTAGCGGCGGCCTTCGGGGTGTTGGCGGCGGTGTCGATGAACCCGAAGACCCGCAACATGGCGTTGTTGATTTGTTTCCTAACGCTGCCGTATTATCTTTTCGACCGCACCCGCAACACGATGTTGGCGACCGTGATGCCCGGGGTGCTGGCTTATGTGTTTCTGCGGATGCGGGGCACCCTGCTGAAGAAGGGGCTGGCGCTGGGCGCTTGTTTCCTGGTGGTCAATTTCTGGTTCACCACCGTGATGGCGAGCCGCAGCGGCATGAGCTTCGACATCGAGAGCGCGCTCTCGGGTGGGGCGGATACCGAAGATGTGCGGCATGAGGGCTTGAACATGTTTGAGGAGTTGGCATGGATCGATCACTTCATGGCGACCGGGGTCTATCTGCCGAACATGGGAAGTCGGTATTTCGCGGAATTGGTGAACCCGGTGCCGCGGGCGATCTGGAAGAACAAGCCGACCATCGGCCTCGACTATGCCGTGGCGCGCGGACAGGGGGCGGTGGGGCCGGAGGGGGAAACCACCGCGACGATCTCCACTGGGATGATTGGCCAGGGCGTGGTGAACTTCGGGAGAATCGGCGGGCCGCTGGCGTCGGCGGTCTTGATGGCCTTGTGGGTGGCCTTGCTGGCGCGCCAGGACCTGCTGGGGAGCAACCCGGGGCGCTTGATTCTCTATGGTACTGGCCTGATGCTGACCTTCAACATGGGTCGGGACATCACCTTGCTCGTGCTCTACCCGTTTGTGTTCGGCCTGGGGTTGTTCCAAGTTTGGATGCGCTGGCAGCGAAGCCAGGCGGCGGGTAATTCGAAGGCGCGGCGGAGGAAGTTGCCGAATGGAGGAAGGCGGAATGTTGAAGGATGAAGTGGGATTGAACATCGAATATTGAAGAACGGAGAGGGGGAAAGCGGAAAGCGGAAAGCGGAAAGCCGAAAGCCGAAAGCCGAAAGCCGAAAGAGGGAAAGAGGCGTTTCAAGGAGCGCGGGCAGCTTGCTCGGCGTAGCCGCAGGCGAAGGACGGGTCCCGCCGTTGTTTCAAACAGTGGCGCTTGGGAAGAGCTTCGCGCGATCCAAGCGCTGCGATCATTTGCTTCTCCAGAACCCAGGGTGGCGCTTCGCTTGCCCTGGGCTGGTATGTTTCGGCCCTTCAGGCCGGGAACCCAGGGTTGCACCCCGGGCGATCACCGTTCGGCCCGTTGGGCCATCTATTTCGCACCCCTCACCCCTCACACCTGACCCCTGCCCCCTGACCCCTGACCCCTCACCCCTGCCCCCTGACCCCCGCCCCCCGACCCCTGGCCCCCGTGAACGGTTACGTCTTTTTATCGCCCGGAAATGATGATGGTTGCCTTCGCCCGTAACTTTTTCAGCATCTCGGCGAATGCAGCCTGTCTTTTCT
>CAZVMS010000187.1:0-2414 GCA_964628795.1 uncultured Haloferula sp.
CCCCATGGACACGCCCGACCTGGTCGGGTTATTCTCCATGCCAGTCGATGTTCCTACGCGGCAACAAACGATTCAAAGACGGTAAGACGCACCGCTACTGGAGCGTTGTGGAAAACCGCCGCGTCGCAGGTGGACGAACGGTTCAGAAAACCCTGCTCTATCTCGGCGAGATCAACGACAGCGACCGCGCCTCCTGGACTCGCGCCATCGAAGCCGTCGATGAACGCGACGAAACCCGCCAGATTCATCTATTCCCAGAGGACCGCACGCCCGACCCCTTACTCAAACATCCAACTCTCAAGCTCCGCCTCGATCAAATCGAACTGGCCCGTCCCCGCCAGTGGGGCGGTTGCTGGCTGGCACTAGAACTCTGGAACCGCCTCGATCTCGACGCCTTCTGGCAACCGCTCCTGCCCGACTCCCAAAAAGGCACACCCTGGCTCAAGGTGCTCAAAATCCTCGTCGCCTACCGTTTGTTAGATCCCGGCAGCGAGTGGAAACTCCACCGCTCGTGGTTCGACCGCAGTGCCATGGCCGACCTCCTCGACGACGACTTCCGCCTCGCCGCAAAAGACACCCTCTACCGTTGTCACGACCGACTGTTAGATCATCGCGAAGCGCTCTTCTCCCATCTCAAGGATTGTTGGACCGGACTCTTCGGCGCGAGTTATGATATCCTTCTCTACGATCTCACCAGCACTTATTTCGAAGTCGATGCCAACGGTCCGGTCACCAAAGCCAGCCGCCTCAAAGCCTTCGGCTACAGTCGCGACAAGAGGCCCGACTGCGTGCAGATCGTCATCGCCCTCATCATCACCCCTGACGGCCTACCCATCGGTTACGAAGTCATGAGCGGCAACACCTCCGACAAAACCACCTTGGCGAAAGTCGGGTTAAGAATCCTCGCCTGCTACTCGCGGCGCTCCGGTCGCTGGGCACCGGTCTCGTCGAGCCAAGTTTCCAGTTTCACCTTCAGCCGCGTCGCCACTTCAGGCAGCTTTTTGGCAAGGTCGCGCGTTTCCCCAAGGTCCGATTCCAGATCGTAGAGTTCCACCGAGTTGTCGTCGTAGTGAAGGATGAGCTTGTATTTGCCGTCGCGAATGGCCGAACCCGGACGGTTCTCCTTGTGAAAGGCCCAGTGTGGGTAGTGGAAAAAGAGAGAAGTGCGGGACAGCTTTTTCCCCTCGAGCACCGGCCTGAGCGAGGTGCCGTCCAGAATCTCGATTTCCTCACGCGGCACCTGGGTCGCGTCGAGGATAGTGGCTGTTAGATCCATCGAGATCACTGGCGTGTTGTCGGTCTTGCCCGGCTTGGTCACCCCCGGCCAGCGGATGATTAGAGGGACGCGCATCCCGCCCTCATACAAGTAACCCTTACCCTTGCGCAGAGGGCGATTGTCGGTGGCGCCGCTCCAGCCACCATTGTCGCTGGTGAAGATCACCAGGGTGTTGTCGGAAATGCCGAGTTTCTCGATCTCATCCAGAACTTGCCCCACGGCGCGATCGGTCGCCTCAAGCTGGGCACCGTAGATCGGATTGATCAGTCCCGGGCCTTCCTTCCCCTCGTAGTGCGGGATCAGGTCCGCCGGTGCCTCGAAGGGGAAGTGCGGGTTGTAAGTCCACAAGCAGACGAACATCGGCTGCTCGTGATGGCTGCGCATCCAAGTGATGGTTTCGTCGGCAAGGCGGTCGCTCAGATACTCGCCCTGTTTGCGCGGCGTGAGCGTGGGAATGCCATAGGGATCAAAGTAGGTCGGCGGGCCACCGATGCCACAGCCGCCGAGGTTGACGTCAAACCCGTGCCGATCGGGGTAGTAGGCTTCACCACCGGTAGAGGGATCGTCCTTCTTTGCCCTCGTCCCCGAAAGGTGCCACTTGCCAAAGAAGCCGGTGGCGTAGCCTGCGTCGTGAAGGCGCTCAGCCAGGGTCACCTGTTCGTGCGGCAGAATGTGCTGGATCTTGGGTGGCTGCACCTTGCGATCATCGGGCCAGAACGGCGGACCATCGGCTCCATGCTGCGTGATGTTCAGGCGTGCCGGAGCCCAACCCGTGATCAAGGCTGCGCGAGTCGGTGAGCAGACGGGCGCTGCCGCATAAGCGTCGGTAAAACGAACTCCCCGCCGCGCTAGCCCGAATTTCGCTGTTAGATGGATTTTTGGGTCGGAATCGTTGAGATTTCATTCGTTTTCGCAAAAGGTCTACACCACAGGCTTTGGATTTCTGATTTCGGGCGGGGGCTGAGGGGGCAGGGTGAAGCCGAGTTGGTTGAGCAGTAGATGGTGGATTTTCTCGGGTTTTGTGAAGCGCTTCATCCCCAACTCGCGTCCGTCGGTGGCGGGGATGGTCACGTCGAGCATCTGGATCTCGCTCAATCGCTCCAGCACGCTGCGGGAACTCAGGCCGGTGGCCGCCTTC
>CAZVMS010000188.1:0-15316 GCA_964628795.1 uncultured Haloferula sp.
GTCAGGGTGCTGGGCCATTTTTCCCAGTGAAAGGCGCTGCGCACCTCCCGCAAGCCCTCGGCACCCTCTGCAGACCGCCCGCTTCAACTAAAAATTCGAAAATCACCCTGCCCGAATGGCTTTTCGAATAGGGTCTAGCCAAAAAAATGCTCCAGCGCCTCCACACACGCCGCACTATGCGACGCCTGACAAACATAACCGTCCAGCGCCGCCACATGCGCCTTGATCTCCGGCACCGCATTGCCCGGGCAGGCAAAATGGGCCGCTCCATCCGGATTTAGCATTTCCAGATCATTGAAGCTGTCCCCGATCGCAAAGCTTGCCGACGGATCAAGCCCGAAGGTCTTCGCCACCTGGACCAAACTACTACCTTTCTGGTAGTTCCTATGACCGAACCTTAGATAGATTGAATTCCGCTGCCAACCGAGCAGCGGTTCGCCCGACGCCAACTCCCTCACCCGCCCGACGATCCATTCCATCTCCTCCTCCGTCTTCGAGATCAACCCTGCCGGATCTCCTATCTGCTCCACCCAAGTCGCACCCGTGTGCTCCTCCACCTCCTTGCGGATCGCATTCAGCACCTTGCGAACCTTCTTGAAGAAATTCTTGTGATCCTTCTCGCACCTCTTGTTCCACTTCTCATCACCGATCCAGCGCCCGAAGTTATTCGGAAACCAAATCTCCCTTTCCCGCGCCACCACCCAATCCGGCGAAAACGGAAAGCGGCTCTCCACCAAACCCTCGATCACATGATTCATCGAGCGTCCCGTGTTGATCCCCCAAATCGCCCCCTTCTCCTCGCGAAGCTTCCGAATCAGCTCAAAAAACCGATCACTCACCGGCGGCGTCTCGGCGGGATCATGCAGCGTCCCATCAAAATCAAACGATAAAATGAGCTGTGCTTGCTCCGGCATTTCAAGTGGTCTCACGCCCGTCTGTTAGCACGGGACTCCCCAACTGGCGACTGGTATCAACCCAAGAACGAACGACTGACTTGAGTCGGTATCAATCTTCCACAGGAATCGCCCGTGGTGGATCTTCCTCCACGGGCACTGCCTTCGGTGGATCTTCTTCCACTGGCACCGCTTTCGGAACTTCCTCTTCCACCGGAATCGCCCGCGGCACTACCTCTTCCACAGGAACAGCTTTCGGAACGCCCTCTTCTTCAATCATCGGCGTCACGGGAAGCTCGCGCATCGGCTTGACGAGAATCGCTTTCGGCGGTTCAGGCTCAGGCTTGGGAGGAGCCACCGGCTTCGGGGCCTCCTCGACAATCACCGGCTCGTCATTCGGCGGCATGGTGCGGCGCATCTTGATCTCAACCCGACGGTTCGGTGACTGCTCGTCGACCGTGCCGCTTAAAACAATCGCCCGAGTCTTTCCATATCCGCGCGTCTGAATCCGATCATCAGGAAGCCTCAGGGATTGGGTAAGATAATCCTTCACCGACGCCGCCCGCTTGCGCGAAAGATTCAAGTTATAGAGACCACCACCATACAAATCGCTATGACCTTCGATCCAGCAATACAGCCCCGGATTCCGCTCAATTAACAAAGCAAGCTTCATCAACCCAACTCGCGCACTTTCACGCAACTCCGCACTGTCGTATTCAAACAACAAGTCGCTCGGCAGCATCGTCTTCTTCCCGACCAGGACATTCTCAGGAAGACCCACCAAATCATCAAGCGTCACCACCCCATCAAGTGATCCTTGCGCCGCCGTTCCGCCTGCCCCCTTTTTGAGGATCTCCTCGGTAAATGAATCAAGCGAAGGATCATGCACTTCCACCTCGCCCGGATCAACGATCACCTGACCTTCGGCTGCACGCGGCAAAGGGTCCGCCGTTTTCCCCAACTCGGGGAGCTCGGTATCGAGACCGAAATCCTCTGCTGGATCGAAGTCCATCGCTTCCGGTGCTCCTTCCGCCAATGGCTGCTGCGGCTTGATCGCAAATTCTGGATCAATCGTGTCCGGCGTGATGTCCAACTCGGTGTCCTCTGGCAGGCTTGCAAGCACATCGATGTCCTCAAGCAAGCTCGCCGTATCGACTGGCAAATCGTCTGATGGCAAAGGCTCGATCTCATCCAGCGCCATAGGCAGCACCTCAACCTGATCGAGATTGATCGCCGCCGTCCGAAGCTCCTCGGCCTCATCAAATCCAAGGGCGATCTTGATCCGTCCGAGCGCGAAAAATGCCGCTACATGGAGAATAATCGCCACCAGCAAGGCCACGCCGACCCACCAGCCAAGATGATCCGGCCCGGGGAGCCGGGACGGACCTTCGTTGCGCACATCGCGCCATGTGTAACCTTCTAACACGGCGGCATTATACGTCGGCTTTCAACTCTGACAATCACCTCCACCGCATTTTGCCCTTGCCTTGGCATTCCAGTTGCTCCATTGGCGACCGCCATGCCCGCGAAAAAAGCAGCAAAAAAAGTTTCGAAGAAGGTCCCAGCCAAAAAAGCTGTCGCCAAAAAAGCAACCACCACCAAAAAAGCCGCCGCCAAAACGGACGCAGTGAAAAAAGTCACGGCGAAAAAAGTCGCCAAGAAGGCCTCTGCGACGAAGGCCCTCAAGCCCACAAGCCTTGAGGAGATCCGCTACGCTGCCTACCTCAACTCCTGCGCACGCATCGCCGCCGGACACGCTCCGGATGAAATCGGCGACTGGCTCGCCGCCGAGCGCGCCCTGAGAGCCTAACACGCCAAATCCGCCTTTCCCCCCAAGGTATCTGCTCTTTGCTCTTTAAGCATCGGGCAGGCCGGGGAAGACTCCGCGCCGTGAACTGCTCCACTCTCGGCATCGGCCTTGCTGGCCTCGGCACCGTCGGCTCCGGTGTTGTCCTCGCATTGCTCCGAAACGCCTCGCTCATCGCCAACCGCACCGGCGGCGTCGTCAATCTCGAGATCGCCAAGGTCCTTGTTCGCGATCCCGCCAAAAAGCGCCCGGTCGACATCGCGCCCGAAAAACTCACCACCAAATGGCAGGACCTCGTCGAGGATCCCGCCGTCGACATCGTCGTTGAGTTGATCGGCGGCACGACCGACGCCTTCGACATCGTCGCCGCCGCGCTGCGCGCCAAAAAGCCCGTTGTCACCGGCAACAAAGCCCTGCTCGCCGAACGCGGGCCCGAGCTCTTCGCCCTCTCGAAAGAATTCGACACCCCGATCCACTTCGAAGCCGCCGTCGCCGGAGGTATCCCGATCATCAAGACCGTCCAGGAGTCCTTCGTCGGCAACCGCATCCACTCGATGGTCGGCATCATCAATGGCACCTCGAACTACATCCTCGAGCGCATGACCACCGCCGGCCTCGACTTTGAAACCGCCCTCGCCGAAGCCCAGAAGCTCGGCTACGCCGAAGCCGACCCCGCCCTCGACGTCAACGGCTGGGACGCTGCCCACAAGGCCATTCTCCTTGCCACCCTCGCCTACGGATTCCCGATCGACCCCGCAGAAATCCACGTCGCCGGCATCGAGCAAGTCCGCCCGATCGACATCGAATTCGCCACCCGCCTCGGCTACGTCGTCAAGCTCCTCGCCGTCATCCGCGAACACAGCGATGGCATCGAGCTCCGCCTCCAACCCTCTTTCATCGCCAAAAGCCACATCCTCGCCAGCGTCAACGGCGTCTTCAACGCCGTCGCCGTCCATGGCGACGCCGCCGGCGAATCCCTCTTCTACGGACGCGGTGCCGGCCAGGACCCGACTGCCTCATCTGTCATCAGCGACCTCGTCGAAGCCGCCCGCTCGCTTCGTCAGCCGACCGGTCACCGCGGCTTCCTTCCCTATACGGAAAAAGGCCGCCTGATGCCTGTGGAAGAAACCGAAACGGCCTACTACGTCCGCTTCGACGTCACCGATCGCCCCGGCGTCATCGCTGAGATTGCACAGGTTTTGGCGGACGCCAGCATCGGCATTTCCGGCACCCACTCCCCCGTGAACCCGGAAACCCCCGACGCCGACTTCGTCGACATGGTCTTCCTCCTCCACACCTGTCCCTTCGGGCTTCTGCAGCGGACCTTGGAAAAGATCCAGCACCTCGACTGCGTCAACAGCGAGCCCGTGGTGTTCCGGATCGAAAAGCTATGAAGCAAGCCATTTGACTAAGCGGCCCAACTCGCTTTGGTAACGCCGATGAAAAGCCTTCTCCTGCTTCCTCTCCTCAGCCTCACCGCCCTCAGTGCCATCGTGGAAAAACCCGTCGAGTATCAGCAAGGCGACACCACCCTCGAAGGTTACCACGCCTATGATGACTCCATCTCCGCAGCCCGACCTGCCATTCTGATCGTCCATCAATGGACCGGGCTCACCGACTACGCGAAGTCCCGCAGCAAGCAACTTGCCGAACTCGGCTACAACGTTTTCGCCCTCGATATCTACGGCAAAGGCATCCGTCCCCAGCCACCCGAGGCCGGCACCGAAGCAGGAAAATACAAAGGCGACCGCGAGCTATTCCGCGCCCGCCTGATGGCCGGGCTCGAAGTGCTGAAGAACGATCCCAACACCAATCCTGATAAAATCGCCGCCATCGGCTACTGCTTCGGCGGCACCGGCGTGCTCGAACTCGCTCGCTCCGGTGCCGATATTGCTGGCGTCGTTTCCTTTCACGGCGGACTCGGTGCCGCAGAAGGCATGACCGCCGACAAGGACACCCTCAAAGCCCGCATCCTCGTCTGCCACGGAGCCGATGACCCCTACGTGCCTGCGGCAGAAGTCGCCGCCTTCGAAAAGGAAATGCGCGAAGCCAATGCCGACTGGCAACTGATCGCCTACGGCAATGCCGTCCACGCCTTCACCCAGAAGATGGCAGGCGACGACAACTCAAAAGGTGCCGCCTACCACGAAAAGGCAGACCAGCGTTCATGGCAGGCGATGAAGCAGTTCTTTGCCGAGATCTTTAAGTGAATCCTCGGGGCTACCTCGTTTGGGATGATTAACCGCTCGCTGCCCTTGCTCCCTTGCTCCCTTGCTCCCTTGCCTTTCCTGACCACTACTTCCACGGCGGAGCCCTGCGTGTCCTCGTCGACGAGCACGATGACTCGCGCAGAACATCGGACGACTGGATAAGCTCGATGGGATTCGCCTTCGGGAATAGCGCTCATTCCTGCGTCACCCACACGCGATAGAAGACACTACCCAGAGGCTCGCTGGCCGTGCCGGTGACCGTGGCGCTCGAGCCAGCTGGCACGGCTCCGATGCTAACCGTCGGCCCATTGGTGGGACCACCGGAGGAAAGCCCGGCCAGTCCGGCGCTGAACTCAACCGGATTGGTGCCGAACCATGCCTCAACTCCGTTGACACGAGTCCACCATTCGTATAAGCCTGAAGATGGGATCCAGACACTGGCAAGTCCAGAGAGTTGGAGCCAGCCGGAGCGATCGCCTCACCGTTTGCCGCAGCCGAACCCACGGCGGTGCCGGCCGCTCCATTCACTTGCTCGCTCAGGTTTCTCTCAAAATTCCAGCAGGCCGTCAGGCTTGCAAGCGCGGACGCTTGCACATTCGGATGATGATCGAAAGATGCCGCATGCAAGGGCAGATTCGATGAGAAAAAAAGCCCGGTGGCAACAAGTCGCCACCGGGTCTTCAGTAAATTGGAGGTGTTATCGGCGGCGGCGAAGAAGTGAGAGGACACCCAGCGCGCCGAATAGCCTCGTAACCCCCGGCTCAGGCACACCATTCACCCTGATGTCATTCAGTTGCTCCACAGTGAGCGCCTCATCGAAGATCGCAACATCGTCAATGAGCCCAACAGTCTGCCGGGGCACATAATCGGTCCCGAAGAGCAGGTAGCTCGCAGTGGAAACCTTCGTCGCATTGGTGTCGATCAGGCGGGTGCTAACCCCCGGACCATCGGACAGAGTGCCGTCGAGATAGACATCGACATCGCCCAGCTTGTCGCCCTGATTGAAGACAAAAGCGATCATGTGGTTATTACCTCCATTCAGCGGGCTACCAACATCCAGGATATCGAAGCCGCTGCTGACCGCCATGCGCAGAGTTCCGTCGGCGAGGATCATCGCGCGGAAGTTCCGGCCAGCGCCAGCACCGCTTTCGGGGCTATAATTGAAGAGGGTCTGAATCCCATCGGTGTAGGACGTGTTGAACCAAAAGAGGATGGTCTTATCGGGACTGCCCAACCCATCAGGCGTATGACCCAGACCACTGATCGTCGTCCCATCGAGACCAGTGTCCAAGTAGGCTCCAACGGTGCCAAGCGCCAGCGAATTGGTCGAGCCTGGCGCGATAGCGGTTCCGCTCGTTGTCGCACCGCCCAAGAGAGTGCCGGCAGTGGCGCTGATCGCTTCGGTCGTGCTTCCTTCAAAGCCCCAGTAGGCAATCAGGGCGGACTGGGCCGAGGTCGCGGATACAACGAGAGCAAGGATGGGTAGTTTCATAGTAATGGGTAGTTTCATCGGATTACAGATCGGGTTCGAATTGTGGTTTTTTTGGGGGGACACGTTGTCAGTTGGCTTTCACGAAGACATCATCAATGTAGAAACCAGCGAAGGCAGCGGTATCGGGGTCACTCTCGAAACTGAACTCGATCTTGACTTCCAAGCCGTTGGCGGCTGCAGGCAGCGGAAACGAACCATTGATCCACATCACGGAAATCCCTTGCAAGTCAGCGGCGATCTCCCCACCCGCAAGCGGCGAATCATCGCTGGCGTCGAGCAAGCGGATCGAGCCGAAATCAGCTCCACCCGAAGGGGCCTCGGTATCGATGTAGTAGCTGAGATCGAGCGTCGCTCCACCGGCCGGCACCGTGAACGCCGGAGTGACGATCGAGGCGGTCGCCGAAGCGGTGTAGTTCGCATTCATGTTGGTGCCAGCACAGAGCGTCCCGCCATTCGCCGCATCCGGTCCAGTGCCAGTGCCATCCGGAGTGCCCACCGTCCAAGCGGTGCCCGCTCCATTGTCAGCATAGGTCCAGCCAGCCGGAGATCCTCCTTCGAAGTCCTCCGTAAGCAATGGCGGCAGGTCTTTTTCCACGACTGCAAAAAACCGCCGCCCATCGCCACCGCCAGGAATGGAGGCCAGCGTGTTCGTCGGAGGCGTCGCGGCGAGATCTGCCTGACCCTCCCAAACCGGCCAGCTTTCAGGTGGGCTGGAAAGGTCCTTGGCGCTCACAAGATCGTAAACCTTGCCGTCCTGACTAGCCCATGAAAACCCATAACTTCCTGAGCCCGGCCCATCCGGCAAGATGCTTAGCAAAAAGGGTGGAGACACTGGCAAAACACCGTTCGCCGCGATGCTGTCCAGCTCCGCCAGCGACAGCGCTTCATCAAAAATTGCAACATCGTCAATGAGCCCAACAGCGTGCCGGGACGCATAGTCGGTCCCGAAGAGCAGGTAGCTCGCAGAGGAAAGCTTGGTCGCCTTGGTGTCGATCAGACGGGTGTTACTACCCGGGCCGTCGAGCAGGGTTCCGTCGAGATAAACATCAACATCACCGAGTGTATCGCCCTTCTTGAAGATGAAAGCGATCATGTGATTATTACCTCCATTCAGCGGGCTACCAAGATCCAGGATATCGAAGCCGCTGCTGACCTCCATGCGCAGAGTTCCGTCGGCCAGGATCAGCGCGCGGAAGTTCAGGCCATAGCCAGCACCGCCCTCGGGGCTGTAATTGAAGAGGGTCTGAATCCCATCGGTGTAGGATGTGTTGAACCAAAAGAGGATGGTCTTATCGGGACTGCCCGACCCATCGGGCGTGTGGCCCAGACCGCTGATCGTCGTGCCATCGAGGCCGGTGTCGAAGTGGTCGCCCGCAGTGACGAGCGACAGCGCGCTGGTCGAACCGGGCGCAATCGCGCCACCACTCGTTGTCGCACCACCGACGAGAATGCCGGCAGTCGAACCCGTGATCGACTCGGTCGTTGAGCCTTCGAAATCCCAATAACCAATCAGGGCGGAATGAGCCGGGCTGACGCATACGGCGAGGGCGAGGATGCTCAGTTTTCTCATGAGGCGGGAGCCTAGGTTGGGATGATTGAGCGCTAGAATGGTGTCAACTCGCAGTGACCGCCCCTTGTTTAATACGGAACTTGCAGCAGTCTGATTCATATTCGCCACGAGAGAGTAAGCGACTCCACGGACTGTTGTCGATCCCCCAAACGGGTGATTTAACCAACCTTCTCATTTTATTCCCGCCAAGCACTCCATCCGGCCGAATCGCGGGTTAGCAGCAGCATGGGAACCGGCGAAAAATCAATTTAAGACGCTACGCTAGAAGGCACGGGGTTAGCAAAGCCGACCAACAGTTCAAGGTTTTCTCCAAGCTCAACATTCGTGCCCGCTTGCCATTGTCATCGACGAAAATGTCCCATTCCTCCCTCTTCCAACTGTGAAGCTCAAAGTTCCCGTTCGGGCTGGTATGATCAAGGAATCGCCCACATCAGGTGAAACGACACGTTAGAGGGTCGCCAACAAGAGCGTCGTCATCTACAACCCCAAGATCACGATCCGCAACATCACGCTGGAAGCCTACGACTACGTCGTCAACGGCAAGCCCGCCCTGGAATGGGTGATGGAGCGCCAGTCCGTGACCCCCGACAAGAAGAGCGGCATCGTCAACGATGCCAAACTCTGGGCCACCGAAACCATGGGCAACGCCAAGTGTCCGCTAGACTTTCCTCCTTATCCCCTCAGAGGGCATCTGGAGTGTCCGACTTTTTCAAGTGCTGACATCCGCTTGGTTTGAGAGTTGCTGATTATTCTCCGATGGCCCCTCGTGCTGGCTGCGGGGAATCTATCCAGCCTCGGCGAGGAGGGCTTTTCTCCAGGGGGCAGGGGAGATGCCAAAGGCCTGTTTGAAGGCATTTGAAAGATGAAAGCCGGAGCTGAATCCGACTTGAGTGGCGATGTCTTCAAGTTTGGCGTCGGCCGAGGCCATGAGGTATCGGGCTCGGGTCAGGCGGAGGTGGATCACATACTGCCATGGCGAGAATCCGGTGTGGGCGCGGAATGCGCGCCGGAAATGCGAGTAGGCCACACCGAGGCTTTCGGCGAGATCCTCAATGTTCAGCGGTTCCCGGTAGTGATCATGGAGGTGTCTCTCCGCCCGCTGGATGGCTCGCTTGATCTGTGAAGCCCGGGGCTCCCCGGTGGTGATTTGAGTGCACCTCGAGAGCGTCTGCATGGCCAAAGCCGAGAGTTCGGGGTGGTTGCCGAACGAATCGGAGAGCACTCGTTGGTGGATGTGGTTGAGGGTTTCTTCGAGTCCGCTTTGCAGCGCGCCCCGGCGTAGGCTGAGGCTGGGTGAGAGCGTGCCGGCTTTCAGAAGATCATCGACCACCGAGCCCCTGACCTCGATCCAGCTCTCGACCCAGCCGAAATTTGGATCGGGGCGGTAGCGGTGCCACGAGTTCGGGACGAGCAGAAACATCATGTCGGCCTCGACCCGACGGCGGTGGTTGTTGCTGGTCTCGATCCATCCGCGTCCCTCCGAGATCAAGACGATCTGCAGGGCATCAATGACCCGTCCGCAGCTCCAGTTTAGCTGGTGATCTTCAGGGTGCTTGGCCGGAGGATAAGGTGCGCCGGGGGGGACGCGGGTGAACCCCGAGGCGGAGAGGGCAATGCCCCAGCGGAGGAGGTCTGGAGAGACGGGCAGGTAGCGAAAGTAGTTTTCCATCGGAGGGTCATTTCCTGTATGGTGGAGATCATTCTTGCCATTCCGTTTTGGATGGCGATGTCATAATTTCGGCGGATGCAGAAAGACCCACTTCGCATCGGATTGTTCGGTATTGGACTGGACGCCTATTGGCCCCAGTTCGAGGGATTGAAGGAGCGCTTGGAAGAATATCTCGCTCGGGTCGAGGAAAAGCTCCAGAGGCCTGAGGTGGAAATCGTCAATGTGGGCTTGGTGGACGGCCCCGAGCGGGCTTACGAAGCAGGTCGGGAAATGCGACGCGCGGACGTGGATCTGATCGTCCTTCACGTGACGACCTATGCGTTGTCGTCGACGGTTCTTCCGGTGGTGCGCCGTGCCAAGGTTCCGGTGATCATTTTGAATCTCATGCCGGTTCCGTCGATCGACTATGCCCGCTTCAATGCTTTGGGTGACCGCG
The DNA here is from genome assembly GCA_964628795.1 of uncultured Haloferula sp. Taxonomy (GTDB): domain Bacteria; phylum Verrucomicrobiota; class Verrucomicrobiia; order Verrucomicrobiales; family Akkermansiaceae; genus Haloferula. The sequence continues at coordinate 10,078 of CAZVMS010000188.1, forward strand.
TCCGGATGACGGGCGAATGGCTGGCTCATTGCGCGGCCTGTCCGGTGCCGGAGATTGCGAATGTGTTTCAACGCTCTGGGATTCGTTTTCACCAGATTACTGGCATGCTCGAGGATGACCCCGAATGTTGGGATGAGGTCGATGCCTGGGTCGATGCGGCTTGTGTGATGGCTGGCATGGCGGGTAACCGTCTCGGTCTGATGGGTCACTATTACAGCGGGATGCTGGACATTTATACGGACCTGACCCTTCAGTGTGCGGTTTTCGGCACCCATATGGAGATCATCGAAGTCGATGAACTCGCGTGCTTGCGCAAGAAAGTGACGAAGGCTGATGTGGATGCCAGGATGGAGGAGTTCCAGAAGGTCTTCGACATCCAGCCCGATTGTCCGGCGGAAGACCTTGAGCAGGCGGCGCGGACGGCTGTGGCGCTGGATGAGCTGGTGAAAGTCCATCAGCTCGGCTCGATGGCCTACTTTTACAAGGGCGACGGGGGGGATGGGAATGAGGCGGCGATCGCGTCGATTATCCTCGGCACCTCGCAGCTTACTGCTCGTGGGATTCCCGTGGCGGGCGAGTATGAGGTCAAGAATGCTCAGGCGATGAAGATCATGGATCTCTTTGGCGCGGGCGGCTCATTTACCGAGTACTATGCCATGGATTTCACCGATGATGTGGTGCTGATGGGGCACGACGGGCCAGGTCATATCGCGATCGCCGAGGGCAAGACCAAGGTGCGTCCGCTCGATGTCTATCACGGCAAGGTGGGTCGCGGCGTCTCCGTTGAAATGGCGGTCAAGCATGGGCCCGTTACCTTGTTGTCGGTGATCGAGCGTCCCGGTGGGAAGCTTGCTCTTTTGGTGGCCGAAGGTGAATCGGTGGCCGGGCCGATCCTTGAGATCGGTAACACCAACAGCCGCTACCGTTTCGCTTGCGGCGCACGCCAGTTTGTCAACCGCTGGAATGCTGCCGGACCTGCCCACCACTGTGCCGTCGGTGTCGGTCACATTGCGGATCGCTTGGAGAAGCTTGGTCAGCTTTTGGAGATTGAAACGATTCAGGTAGTCTGAGTTGATTCGTCAAAAGCCACACTCCAAAACCTCATATGGAAAATCCACTCCTCGGCGTCTTCTTTCACTGGCTCGGCGGACTCGCCTCCGGTTCGTTTTATGTTCCCTTTCGCGGCGTGAAGCGCTGGTCGTGGGAAACCGCTTGGCTGGTTGCCGGCGTGTTTTCCTGGATCGTGGCGCCGTGGGTGTTCGCGCTGCTCAACACGACGGATGTGATCACCGTTTTGAAGGAGACTCCTGGCAGTGTCTGGTTCTATGCCTATCTCTTCGGGGCTCTTTGGGGTCTCGGTGGGCTGACCTTCGGTCTGACCATGCGCTATCTCGGCATGTCACTGGGCATGGCGGTAGCCTTGGGCTATTGCACGGTCTTCGGGACGCTGATTCCGCCGATTTTCAAGGGAGAGTTCGTTTCCAAATTGATCGAGCCTGAAAATGGTCGCTGGGTGCTGGCTGGCCTTGCGGTCTGCGTGCTCGGCATCGTCATCACTGCGCTTGCCGGACGTTCGAAGGAGGGGGAAATGAGTGATGAGCAGAAGAAGAACACGGTGAAGGAGTTCGACTTCAAGAAGGGGATCCTTGTCGCCACTTTCTCCGGAATCATGAGTGCGTGCTTCGCCTTCGGGTTAAGTGCTGGCGACAAGATTCGCGAGATCACCTATAAGGTCGACATCGTCAACAGTGCCGCCGCAGAGGGCAAGAGAGTGACCCGGACCGAGGAGCCCAGCAAAGCGGAGGCTGCCCCGTTGATGGCGTCCTTGTCGTCAGCAAACTTCTGGAGTGAGGGAGAGCAACCATCGCTCGCAGGATTGGTGGAGATCATCGAGGAGCCGCATGCGCTCGGACTTTCCGCCGGGGAGTCGCCGACGGAGAAGCAGCAAGCCAAGATCGCGAGTGCCGAGGAAAAGGCAAAGGCGGCGATGGGTGCCCTTGCGGCATCGGATGCGCCTCTTGCTGCGCGCTTGAGTGTTTTTGGAGACCAGATGACGGCGACCAAGTCGTTTGGCATCATCGGCAGCCTTTCGAGTTTCTCGGAGAAAGAGACGGCGTTCAATGTCGTTGCGGCTGGCGCGGACTTTGATGCCATCCACTCCAAGCACAGTCTGTGGACCGGCTTGCCGGTTCTCATCGTGGTCCTGCTTGGCGGGTTCACGACCAACTTCATCTGGTGCACGATTCTCAACATCCGCAACCGGACCGGCTACGAGTATTTCGCGGCGGAGCAGCGTCATACGGCCCACGGCAAAGATCAGTCTGCGATTGAAAATGCCACCGATGCTCCGGCCGTGGAGATGGCGGAGCAAGCGAAGCCGGCAGCCAAGGGGAAAGGGCTCCGGATCCCGCGAATCCCGAACTATTTGTTCGCAGCGCTTGCCGGGGTGACTTGGTATTTCCAGTTTTTCTTCTACTCGATGGGAGAGACGCAGATGGGTGAATACAAGTTCAGTTCATGGACGCTTCACATGGCTTCGATCATCATCTTTAGTTCGGTTTGGGGCCTCGCCCTTCGGGAGTGGAAGGGAGCCAGTGCCAAGTCCAAGACTTTGCTCTTTGCCGGTCTGGCCGTTTTGGTGCTGTCCACCGTCATTATTGGTTATGGCAACATGATCGGAGACGGTGGGGGCGGGCATTGAATTCAACGAGCTGCTCGGTGAGTAATCTGAACAGAAAGCCAAAGTGTGAATGAGATCTTCAAGTCAGGGCTTACAAAAATGAACATGATGAAGGAGGGATCAGGAACTGCCGCTGAGTGAACCCGACGTGGTTTGGTCTCAGCTGAAGGTCTTTTCTCTTTCAAGGCCTTCAGCCGAAACCGCTTCAGGGTTTTCTCAGGCTGGGACCTTGATCCGCTTGCCCCTGAAGAGTTCTTCAGGGAGGTCGGCCACACTCGTCGCGATGTAGTCTGGGCGGTAAGCATAATCGGCGACTTCTTCGGCCGTGGTGTGACCAGAGAGGACGAGCACGGTGGTGTAGCCCATCTGCACGCCGCCGAGGATGTCGGTATACATGGTGTCTCCCACCATCACGACTTCGTCGGTCCGCAGTCCGAGTTCTTGACGCGCGATGCGCATCATCACCGGACTTGGCTTGCCGACGGAGAATGCTTCCTTGCCGGTCGCCTTTTCAATCATCGCGACGATCGCGCCGCAGCCTGGTCGGATGCCGGATTCTGTCGGGCAGCGGGTGTCCATGTTGGTGGCGATGAGGCGCGCTCCCTTGTCAACGAGTCGGGTGGCGTGTTCGAGGATCTCGAAGTTGATGGTCCGCCCCTCGCCGACGACAACAAAGTCCACATCGTCCTCGGCGACCGTATATCCATTGATGTGCAAGGCGTTGGCGAGACCGTTTTCGCCGACGACAAAGGCGGTGCCTCCGGGACGCTGGGATGCGAGGAAGCGGGCGGTTGCCATGGCGCAGGTAAAGACCTCTTCATGAGAGGCTTCTATACCCAGTCGGTGGAGCTTGTGTGCCACATCACGGCGGCTCCTCTGGCTGTTGTTGGTGAGAAAGAGGAAGGGGTGGCCTTCGGATCGGAGGTAACTAATGAAGCGATCTGCGCCGGGAACCAATTGGTTGCCGCGATAGATCACCCCATCCATATCGAGTAGGAATCCTGGTGTCTTCATAGCCTGACCGAACAGCTTTGATCGTGCCACGCTTGGGTCAGAATCCAGAATTGGCGGATTTATTTTCTTTGTGGAGAGCGCGTTTCATGAAAGCGGAGTCGGATCATGAAGCGGGCTGCTTCCGAAGGCCTTTGGGGAACATTCTCCCCGATGAAGTCGGGGTTCCACGGCATTTGCTTAGTCCGTTGAATCGTCAGTCCGAGGGGGACCAGGGAGTTGCTTATTTCTTCGTGCTGATCGGACCGTAGCCTTCGGCGATGACTCCTTTTTCATCCAGCTTTCCACAAGCCCAAAGAAGGCCGCGGGTGACGAGATCGAGGTATTTGGGGTCAGCGACGGTGGCGTTGGTGTGGCCGATGGTCGTGCTGAAAACCCGCGTGCCCTTGTAGTCGTTTGTCCAGACGACGACGTTGGTGTCTTTCCCCTGAGTTCCGGTGGCGAGGGGATGGGCGGTATCGAAAACCTTCACGTTGTTGTAAAGTTCTTCGTCACCGGTCGTCCAGTCCTCGAGGCCATTGGTGATCGGGCTCGCCTTGTCGGTGAAGGTGATCTTGATGGGGGTCTTCTTGCCGTGAGCCGATGACTGGATGCCGAGGTATTCGAACCACTGCGAGGTCGGGGTAGCGAGTTTTTCGACGGGTTTGCGGAAATTGCCGTTTCGGTAGGAGTGCATGGCGCAGTGGAGATTCACACCTGGCATGCCCTGATCGTGCGGAGTAAGCACGCCTTTGACGATCTTGTCATCCGAAATACCGGCGGCGCATTCGTCGTGGATGACCACGTCGTAGCCTTTCGCATATTCTGGGACTCCGAGGATCGGGAGATCGGGCGTGGTGTTGGAATCGTCCGAGTGCATCTGATCGACGATCACGTTGGCGCGCTCCTCGATCCCCTTTTTCAGAATGTCCTTTTGTGTCGCGTAGTCATGGCAGCAACCGCCGGTAATGAGCAGCGCCTTGAGCGGCTTGGTTTCGGCGGCGAGTGATGGAATCAGCGCTAGGGTGACCAGTGCGATGACGACTGATGAGATACTGTTTTTCATGTTCTTAGACGAGTGGCTCGGTGGGGCAGGTCATACTTGGATTCTGACGGATATCCCAAGCGAGGCATCCAGAGCATCTACGTGGCACACCGGGAGTTTTTTCAAAGCGGTCCGGGCGGGGCTTTTTCGTGCTCCGGGCTGGAAACTGCGGCATAACTGCACCGGTCTTACAATCTGTTAGGGTTGAAGAACTCGTAAGATTTTGATGCTTAGTGGCGTGCTTGGCTGAATTCGAACCAGCGACCGTCCGCTTAGAAGAGGAACAGGCGCTTGGAAACTCTTTGATTATCAGATCAGAAAATTAGACCATGTTCAGCTTGCTCGGGATATTCTGGACAAATAAGGGCAGTATAAGGCAGGAATCAGTAGTGTTCGGCATGCTCGCTGCTTGTTGAAACGAATTTCTGAATGTGACAAAACCGTCACTTGTACTGTTAGTTGATTTCTGGTTTCCTTCGCTCGTGGGCCGCGCCAAGGACAAGATCGACGAAAAGAAACTCTCC
>CAZVMS010000189.1:0-31180 GCA_964628795.1 uncultured Haloferula sp.
ACGGTCGGTCGCCCTCCCGCAGTTGGCCTCTGGTAGTGCTTCTCATCGCTAGCAGTTCCTTTTGTTCTTCGATGTTCGTTCTATTCACAGGGGACTTGAACCCCTTTTGGTTCCAGTGCATGCTACGCACACACAAGGCGCATGATCTAACCGCTGATCCGCTCTGAGTTCAAATCGCCACGGTGACTCTGACCCTCAACCCACGTAGAAAGCGCGCTCCCGATCAGCGGTAGATGTGCTCGACGTTGGACGAAAAGCTTTGATCTCAGATCGTATTCTTTTTGAGATAGCTCCTTGATCGCCAGAGTTCCGTGTGTAAGTCGGCGTTGATCACAAGCCCCTAGATTATCGTGCGGAACAATGCTATTCAGAGACACCTTTCCAAGCGCTTTCGGATTCTCCTTACGGGGGATCCGGATGGGGTGCCGCCTTGGCTTGGGGCGGTGGCGGCGAGTGATGAGCCGGGGCTCTATCTGCCAGACGAGGCACCTTGGGTGGCGCATGCGGACATGGCCACTCTGGTGGGAGGAATCCGGGCCCTGCTGATGCAGGCGCTGCACCCAGGGAGCTTAACCGGGGTGCGGAGCCATTCGCGCTACAAGAATGACCCGCTCGGTAGGCTATCGGGGACGATCCGCTGGCTGACGGTGACCACCTTTGCTTCGACGGCGTCGGCCACGACGGAAGCGGGCCGGGTGAATCGCATGCACGACCATGTGAAGGGACGCTATACGAAGGCTTCGGGGGAAACGGTCGATTACACGGCGGCTGATCCCCATTTGCTGCGTTGGGTGCACATTGCGTTCATGGAGTCTTTCCTGCGGTGCCATCAGACTTACTCGACGCGGCCGCTTCCGGGGGGCGCGGATGCTTACATTCGTCTCTGGTCGAAGTCGGTGATCCCGCTTGGGCTCACGGAGGCACCAATGTCGGAGGCGGAACTTTTTGCTGATCTGGAACGATATCGGCCAGAACTCGTGGTGACGGACGAGACGCGCGACGTGATTCGCTGGATCAAGGACCCACCGCTGCCGGTGACGGCACTTCCGGCATATCGCTTTCTTTTCAAAGCGGCGCTGGCTTCCTTGCCGCGCGAGTATCAGGACATGATCGGACTAGGTCACCCGTCGCTGCGGATCATGCGGCCGATTACGGTGCATCTGCTGAAGTTCATCCGCCTGGCGATTGGTCCGGAGAGTCCGATCGAGGAAGCGGCGATTGAACGGCTTCATCGGGCGGGGTTGATGAAGGATGGGAAAGTGGTGGGGCGGGAGGAGTAGCTGGGCACGACGAGAGAGGAAGCCGATGATGATGGCTGCTGCCATCGGACGAGCAGGACGAGGGTTTCATCTTTGGTGAATTGGCCGAGAAGGAGGCAGGCTATGGGGCGGGGGTGGGCTTGGAGGATGAGGACTTCGTCGTCGATGATGAGCTCGAGGCCGATGGAGGCTGTGGAAAGGCGCTTGCGTTATACACCAAGAAGTGCGACTTTGGTGTATGCGAACGAACATTGAATTGGATGACGATTTGATTTCTCAGGGTTTGGAGATCACGGGGTTGAGGACGAAGAAGGACCTTGTGGACTATGCACTGCGTGAGCTGGTGCGCCGCCGGGATCAAAAGAAGATTCTGAAGTTGCGTGGTAAAATTCAGTGGCAGGGTGATCTCAGCGAAACAAGAGCGAGGCGTGTCCCATGATTTTGGTCGATACCGGCATTTGGATCGATTTTTTTGCGAACCGCGACTCCCCGGAAGTGGATGAACTCATTCGCCTGATCGAAAACGGCGAAGAGATTTTCTATACGGGTGTGATACTTCAAGAACTCGCGCAAGGCTGCTCCAGCGCAAAACAGGCAGCGCTGATCGAAGAGCACTTCGTGCCGTTCAGTGAGGTTTTCGTGCAGCGAAGCACTTACTTGCTTGCGGCGAAGGTGTTCCGTGATGGGCGGGCGAAGGGATATCCGATTCGCAGTTCCATCGATTGCTTGATTGCGGCCTGTGCGATCGAAGCGGGTTGCTCACTTCTTCAAGACGATCGGGACTATGATTTCATCTCTAGGGTTTCTCGTCTCAAGCTCCATAAGAAGTAGCGGGGGCTTCCTCGGCCGGCTCGTAGAGATCTTTGCGGGCGGTCCATTCTTCGATCGTGTCGAAGGGGATGGTGCGGGGGAGGCTGGGGAGGACTTCGATGAGGGTTTCGCCGGGCTGGGTGGCACCGTCGGGGCGGTGGGTGCGGAGGAGGCGGTGGCGCTTGAGCTTGGCGAGGATGGCGTCGAGATGGGTCGCTTGAGGAGGCTCGATTTTGTCGAAGGTGGTGCGGAATTGGTTCCAGAGTTCGTCGACGGTTAGGATGACTTTGTCGGCGGCTTGGTTGCTGCGCTGGTCATCCCAGGCACGCCAGAGGACGAGCAGGACGAGAGTTTCGTCTTTGGTGAATTGGCCGAGAAGGAGGCACGCTTCGGGACGGGGGCGGGCTTGGAGGATGAGGACATCATCGTCGATGATGAGCTCGAGGCCGAGGGGCGCGAGGTAGTCGGAAAGGTGGCGCTGGTAGTGATCGCGGGCGAGGCGGAAGAGGTCGCGGCCGGCGCCGGTATCGCCGAGGACGACGCCGCGGCCGAGGAGTTCGGCAAGGATTTCGCGAAGCGGGGCGCGGTCTTCAGGCGGGACGTCCGGCCAGAAGCCGGGCCAGAGGGGATCGGATGCGGATTCGCTCATGATTGACGGGTGATTTCGAAACGGTCCATTTTCCAGCCGGCTTGATCGTCCTGCGGGACGGATTGGGGATCGAGGCGGTGGGTCAGGCCGGGGCCGTCGATGGACCAGCGGACGGTCTTTCCGCCGGGGGCGGGGGAGTGGTGGTAGGCGGCGATGGCGAGCAGGTCGAGCATCTCGTCGACGTTGCTGGCGGTGTAGGCTTCGGAGGAAACGGTGGCGTCCTTCTTCGGAAGCAGGCGGGCGATGAGGCGGGCGGCACGTTGAGGTGTTAGGGCAAGGCGCTGGCGTTCGCGCAGGGCGGCGAGGGCGTCATGTTCATCGCCTTCGCGGTCGCGACTGCCGCCGAAAGAGAGATCGGCGGGTGGCTTGATGCGGCGGGTGCGGGCCAAAGAACTCGATCCGTAGTAGAAGCGGAGTTCGGGGGCGAGCACGGGGAAGTCGGGGGCTTCGTCCTTGTATTGGGAAAGGCGGGTGTCGGCGAGGGCGTCGTTGATGGCATCGCAGTAAGCCTTGATGATTTCCGGGCGACGTCCGCGCAGTTCGGTTTGGTAGCGGTAGCGTTGCTGGGAGAGCTGGTTGAAGCCAGCCATGCGGGCGTCGATGGCATCGGCGACGAGGCGGATGGCGGAGAGGCGGTTTTCAAGGTCGCGCAGGGCGCGGACGGCGCGTTCGAAGGCTTCGCTTTCCGACCAGCCGTAGTGGGCGGCGATGGCTTGGGCGAGGCGGTCCTTGAGTTGTTCATCGTCGCGCAGGTCGGCGACTTTTCCGCGCAGGGCGGAGAGGCGTGGGAGCAGGCCGTTTCGGCGGAGGGCGTCGTAGCAGACCATGTGCTGGCCGGCGCCGAATTCGGAGTAGAGCAGGCGGAGGGTTTCGGCGGGGGTTTCGGAGGCGCGTTGCTTGCGATCGAAGATGGAGATGATTTTTTCGACGCCGTGGAGCTGGATGAGGGCGTTTTCGAGCCGGGAATTGAGGTCGGTGATGGTGGCGCGGAGGTCGTCGGGCTCGTGCAGGCGGGTGTCGAGCACGCCGTCGCGCTCGAGGGTTTCGCAGACGCCGCGCACGGTGTCGGCGAAGGTTTTGAGCTCGGCGATCTCATCTTCCGCGAGGTCGCGGAGGAGGCGGAGCATCGGGCGGAGGCCGGGGGAGACGAGGGCGTGTCGGTCGTGGAGGCCGAGCTGCTGGTCTTCGATCCATTTGGCATCGCAGAGGCGGTTGAAGATCTGGCCGGCGCGCTGGCGGATGTCGCGCAGGGCGGCGCCTTCGTCGTCGTCGAGGACGATGTCCGGGTGGGCGGCGAGGACTTCGCGGACGATGGCGACGGCTTCGTTGTGGGGGAGGCGACCGGCTTCGCCTGCTTCATCGGCGAGGCGTTCGGCGCAATCGACGTAGATCGCAGCGGAGGGGCGGGTGAGGGGGCGGAAAAAATCGCGCGAGACGTGGGCGTGAAGTTTTTCGCTGAGAGTGGGTGCCGCCATGGGAGGGTGAGGTTAGGTCCCGGGTGGCGGGGATCAATGGTGGATCCGGAGGGAAGTGGAAAAACTTCCGCGACGCTGCCGTTTAGAACTCGGGGAGGCTTTCGAGAATGGCGGTGAGTCGGTCGCGGGTGCGGTGGGTGTCGCACCAGTTTTCGATGTAGGGCATGTCGAGGGTTTCGGTGTCTTGGACGGCGAGGACATCGCGGGCGTCGTCGAGGTCCTTCGGGCGGCCCCAGCGGATTTTTTGGACGATGAGGTCTTCTGCGGTGGGGAGCCAGGTGATGAGCCCGAGTTGTTCGCTCGGGAGCTGTTTGCGCCTTTGGAACTGGGTGATGACGAAGGGGTCTTCGAAGAGTTCGAATAATTCGATATGAATGGCGGTATCGCTTTTTGGACTACCAATGTGTCGGCGGCCCCAGGTCAAGGTGTCGAACTGAACTTGCTGTCCAAACTCGATTTCTGGTTCGAGCCGCTTCATGATCGCGGCGATGTTCATGGAAGTCCGGACATCGATGACGATATCGACGTCTTTGGTGGATCTTGGAATGCCGTAGAAATTGTAAGCGAAAGCGCCGGTGACCATGTGCGCGACGCCTTCTGCTTCGCAGGCTTCGATGACGGCGATGGCAAGCGTTTCAACCTTCATGAGTGACCGGAGCTTGAGTGGTGTAGAGGCCGTGGTCCTGAGCCTTTCGGAGCCGGGTCATCTGGCGTTTGACTTCGGTCCAGCCAAGTTCGGGATTCTCAGTGCCAATACGCCACATGGCTCCGCCAAGCAGGCGTTCGGCGACTTCATTGGTGAGATCGAAGCCTGCACCCCACCTTTCCTGCGGTGTCATCGAGCGGGCGCGGAGGACTTTTTCCCGGTAGATCGAGTCCTGAAGGTCCTTCAGGGCGGTGGGGTGATCGTGCGGGTTCGACATGCGGGGAGCTTAACGGATGGGGGCGAGGGCTGCAACTCGGGAGGCGGGGTGCTGATTTTGGCGAAAGCGGGGGATTTGCTGACACGATTTTCCGGCAGCCAAATTGGCGAAGATGACCTACGACGAAATTTGTTCTTTGTGACGACCGTAGAAAAATAAATCGTCTTTCGGACCTTATCAAAATCATCATGAACACTCTTCCTCGCCGTCGCTTTCTTCAACAGTCGCTATTTGCAGCCGGTTCCACTCTTGCCCTTGTGGGCCGTGGCATGGCGGCTCCGAGTGAGGAAATCCATGCGGCTGTGATCGGCTTGGGGGATCGTGGGAACTTGCTGGCCAGGCAGGCGGCGGGGGTTCCGGGTGTGAAGATCACCTGGCTGATTGATGCGGATGAGACGCGTGCGAAGGCGGCGCTGAAGATTGCTCCGGGTGCGAAGGTGGCTCAGGACATGCGCAAGGCGCTGGATGATAAGGATGTGGACGTGGTGATCATCGCGACCTGTAATCACTGGCACTGTCTGGCGGCGATCTGGGCCTGCGAGGCAGGCAAGGATGTCTATGTGGAGAAGCCGCTGGGTCACAACATCGTCGAGCAACGCCGTTTGATTCAGGCGACGGAGCATTACAAGCGGATCGTGCAGGTCGGCACGCAGCAGCGTTCGGACAAATTGCAGGATGAGATCCGGAAGTTTTTGCATGAAGAGAAGGGACTGGGAGAGATTCAGTATATCCGGGCGAATCGTTATGGCTTGAGGCAACCGGTTCCCAAAACTGCGAGTGCCTTGAAGATCCCGGGCAGTGTCGACTACGACCTCTGGTGTGGTCCTGCGGAGAAACGCGAGTTGCAGCGTGAGAAGCTTCACTATGATTGGCATTGGGATTGGAACACCGGCAATGGGGAGATGGGGAACTGGGGGGTGCACATTCTTGATGATGTGAGGAACGTTGGTCTGGCTGATAAGGTCGGGCTTCCCAAGCGGCTGTTAGTCGGAGGAGGCCGGGTGCTTTGGAATGATGCGGGTGAGACGCCGAACGTGCATTTTGCCTACTATGATACCGGGTCGATTCCGGTGCTGTTTGATCTTTCGAATCTCTCGATCAAGCCTGGCTCGAAGGCTGAGCCGGCCTACATGGGCACGCGGAGTGGCTACACGGTGCATTGTGAGGGCGGTCGCTACAGTGGCGGTCGTGGGGGTGGTGCGGCTTTTGATAAGAACAACAAGCGGATCCGCAAGTTCAGCGGAAGTGGTGGTGCGGGGCACATGGAGAATTTCTTTGATGCGGTGAGGCAGCGGAAGCGTTCGATCCTTCATGCGGACGTCGTGCAGGGCCACCTTTCGAGCGCCTGGTGCGAGTTGGCAAATGTTGGCTACAAGGTCGGCGGTGATTACTCACGGGATGCAGCGATCGAGGTCAACAAGTCGAAGACCGAGTGGGCGGAGTTGGTGGATCAGGCCAATGAGCGACTCGTCAACCATGGCATCTCGCTCGATGATCCGGCGATCAAGCTGAGTCCGGTGATGGAGCTGGATGGCGAGTCCGAGCAGTTCACCGGTGCCATCGCTGAGAAGGCGAACGCTTATTTGGGCGGCAAGCGTCGGGCGGGATTTGAGTTGCCGACGATTGGGTGAGATTCCCGTTGGACTAGGCTCTCCTCGCTCCGTTCTTGGGTCTCGCCTTCCAGTCGGGGGGCGGGCCAGCATTGGTTTCGTTATGGGATTTGGTGCCTACAATGACGACGGATTTAGGTCGAAATTTTCATAATTGCTAAAATGGTCATTATGAAACTTATCGAGACATGGATTCAGAAGTCGTTGGTTTTGCGCCGGTAATGGGTTCGCTCGAAGCGGAGTTCGACCGGAAATTCGCAGCGATGCAAACGCCGGAGGCGGCTGCTGCCGCTGATGGACTATTTTCCGCGAAGCCACCCGAGCTGGGTGCTGTGGCCGTCGCGGCTAACGAACAGACAGGAGGTGCCTGAGCCGCGATCAGCGATCGCGGTGCTGGCCGGTGTCAATGGCGCGGGCAAGAGCAGCATCGCGGGTGCGGCACTGAGAGCCAATGGGGGCGAGTATTTCAAGCCTGATGAAGCTCCGCGTCTCTATCGGGATACCCGGCAGGAGGTGAGCCAAGAGCAGGCGAATAGTTGGGCGTGGCGGATGGGGAAGGAGCGGCTTGAAGTGGCGATCGCGGAGAAGCTCGCATTTAATTTTGAAGCGACTCTTGGAGGAAATACGATTTCGGATTTTTTGATGAAGGCGGCGACTGGTGGCACCCCGGTGCGGGTTTTCTTTGTCGGGCTCGACAGTCCTACTAGGCTCCGCCGCTGGCGATGTGGGCGAATTTGTCGTCGAGGTGCTTGAGGATGAGGGCTTCGACTTTGTCGTCGTCGAGGCGTTCGATGACTTCCACGGAGAATCCGCGAGCGATGAGCTGGCGGGCGCGGATGGGGTCGATGCCGCGGGCACGGAGATAGAAGATTTCCTCTTCGCTGATCTGCGCGCTGGTGCTGCCGTGCGAACACTTGACGTCGTCGGCATTGATCTCGAGGCCGGGCATGGAGTTGGCTTCGGCGTCGTCGCTCATGAAGAGGTTGCGGCAGGTCTGATAGGCATCGGTGCGGTGGGCCTTTTCATCGACGAAGATCAGGCCGGAGAAGATCGTACGAGACTTATCGTAGAGCGAATTTTTGTAGAGCAGATCGCTGTAGGCACCGGCGGAGACGTGGTGCTGGAAAGTGCGCTGATCGTATTCCTGCTGGCGGGCGGGAACGCTGACACTGAGCATGTCGGAGCGTGAGCCTTCGCCTTCGAGGCGGGAGAGGGATTCGTTGCGTGCCCAGGTGGCACCGGTGTTGAGGACGAAACTTTTCGTGGTGGCATCGCGGGCGACGCCGGTTTCGTTGATCTGGATGACTTTGCTGTGCTCGTTGAAGGCCTGGATGGCGATGTAATCGAGCTTTGATCCGGGGCCGGCGCAGAGGTCGTTGAAGGCGATGCAGAGACCGGCGTGGCTTTTGTTCTCCGAGAGGAAGGTATCGATCACGCGGACTTTGGCGTTGGCTCCGGTGACGATGAGGGTGTGCGGAAAGATGGTGGATTTGTCGCCGGAGATCCAGTGGAAGGCTTCGATGGTGCCTTCGACTTCGACGTTGTCGGGGACGTGGACGAAGAGTCCGTTTGAGAGCCGGGCTTCGTGCAGGGCGGCCCATTTGGCGGAGCCGAGACGGGTGTCCTGCTGCATGAAGTGCTGCTTCACGAGGTCGCCATGGAGAAGCAAGGCCTCGGCGAGTGGCATGCAGATGACGCTTTCGGGAAGCTTCGATTCGATCTCGATCAGGGTGTCGTTGACGAAGATGAATTTGGCGGCGGACGCTTCGAGGCCGATGGAGCGTTCGATGAGCGTGCCGGTGTCTTCGGGGACCTCGGCATTGGTGAGGAAGTCGGAGAAATCGAGCTGCTTGATGCTGGAGAAACGCCAGTTTTCGTCGTTTCGCTTGGGTGCTGGTGTTTCGAGGAAACGCTGCCAGGCGGAACGCTGACGTTCGGCGAACCAAGCGGGGAGATCCGCCGGAGTTTCCGGGGCGTTGTCGAGGATGGAGAGGGGTTGTTCGAGCACGGTGGACATTAGCGGGAAAGAGATTTGAAATTGGAAATTAGGTCAATTGCGTTTGCGGTAAGCGCCAAAATCAATTTGAGAAATGATTTTGTCGGTCCTTGTATCGACGACGGTGAAAACCCGTTCAATGCCCGCATGAGAAGCGGGGTCATATCCGTAGAAGGCTTGACGCATTGATTCGAGGAGTTCCATTCGCTCTGCTGGGATCATTGTGCTCGAAGCCTTCGCCTGTCCGCACAAGTTGGAGTATTTCTCAGGGTAAGCTGGCGCGTGGTCAGTCTCAGTGCTCATGAAAGTTTCTTAATGATGGAGCGTGCGAGATACTCCTTGATTTCGCGGTGGCGGGGGACGGGCTGGCAGGCACCGGTCGTTTTGTTTTGATACCAGTCGTGTTATCCTCCGTGACGGATGAGCTCACAACCGAGGTCGGTAAGTTTCTTGAGTAGATCAGCTCGTTTCATGAAACCTGAAGTTCACCACGATGACGGACACCGGGAACGGCATCCGCCGAGAGGTCCTGATAGAGATCGAGAAGATGCTCTTTCAGGTCATCGAGGCTCTCTCCCTGGGTTTCATAGTCGGGATATTCATCGAGGAAGCCGATGAAATGATCGCCGTCCTTCCAGTAAGTGAAACTTGCTTTCATGAGTTGGAAGATTATCCCACCGAGCCCTCCATCTCAAGGTCGATGAGGCGTTTGAGTTCGACGGAGTATTCCATGGGGAATTCGCGGACGAGGTCGTTGATGAATCCGTTGACGGCGAGCGACATGGCTTGGCCTTCGTCGAGGCCGCGCTGCTGCATGTAGAAGAGCATGTCTTCCGAAACCTGGCTGACGCTGGCTTCGTGCTGGGTGGCGTGCTGGTTGCCTTTGACGGTGATAGCCGGGTAGGTGTCGGTGCGGCTGTTGGTGTTGATCAGCAGGGCGTCGCACTCGGTGTTGTTCTTGCAGCCTTTGAGGTGCTTGGGAATGTGGACCTGACCACGGTAGGTCGAACGCCCTTCGCCGACGGAGATCGACTTGGAGACGACGTTCGAGGTGGTGTTGTTCGCGGCGTGAATCATTTTCGCGCCGGTGTCCTGGTGCTGGCCGGAGTTGGCGAGGGCGATCGAGATGACTTCACCACGGGCGCGTTCGCCTTTCATGATGACACCGGGGTATTTCATGGTGAGGCGAGAGCCGATGTTGCAATCGATCCAGCGGACTTCGGCGTCTTCCATCGCGAGGCCACGCTTGGTGACGAGGTTGAAGACGTTGCTGCTCCAGTTCTGCACGGTGATGTATTGGATCTTGGCGCCTTTGAGGGCGACGAGTTCGACAACGGCGGAGTGCAGCGTGGCGGTTTCGAATTTCGGGGCGGTGCAGCCTTCCATGTACATCACCTCGGCGCCTTCGTCGGCGATGATGAGGGTGCGCTCGAACTGGCCGAAGTTTTCGGAGTTAATACGGAAGTAGGCTTGGAGTGGTTGCTTCAACTTCACGCCTTTCGGGATGTAGATGAAGGAACCACCGGAGAAGACGGCGCTATTGAGGGCAGAAAACTTGTTGTCACCGGTGGGGATGACTTTTCCGAACCAGGGGCGGAAGATTTCCTCGTGCTCCTTGAGGCCATCGGCGGAAGTCACGAAAATCACGCCGAGCTTGCTGAGCTCTTCCTTCATGTTCGAGTAGGAAGCTTCGGAGTCATACTGAGCTTCGACGCCGGCGAGGAAAGCGCGCTCTTGCTCGGGGATGCCGAGGCGCTCGAAGGTTTCGAGGACTTCCGGCGGGACTTCGTCCCATGAACGCTTCGGGCGCTCTCCGTCGGAGAGGTAGTAGCGGATGATGTCGAAGTCGATGTTGTTGAGGTCCTCGGTGGCCCAGTTGGTGGGCATGGGCTTTTCGAGGAAAGTCTTGAGGCCCTTGTGGCGGAACTCGCGAACCCAGTCGGGGTCTTTCTTGACGTCGGAAATGTAGTCGACCGTTGCGGATGTTAGACCGCGACCGGCGTCGAACTTGTGGCGCTCGGGGAACGAGAAATCACCGGCGGAGCGGTCGACGTTGATGGCTTCGTGCGTTTCGGTGTCGAGAGTGGAGGTGTCGTAGGACATGCTTAAGTGTGCGTGGAAGTGTGGCACGACGCGTCGTGGTCGTGAATTTTGTGAGCTTTGGTGTCGTTAGGAGCGTGTTTGTGGGACGGGCTACTGGGGTCTATGACCGGAACGGTCATGCCACTGTTAGGTTGTAGGATTTGATTCAGGCGGTGGCGGCTTCCTTGAGGAAATCGTAGCCGTCCTTTTCGAGTTCATGCGCGAGCTCCGGGCCGCCGGAGCGGACGATTTTACCTTCGGCCATGACGTGGACGTGGTCGGGCTTGATGTAATCGAGCAGGCGCTGGTAGTGGGTGATCATGAGGATGCCACGGTCAGGGGAGCGCATGGCGTTCACGCCTTTGGCGACGATCTTGAGGGCATCGATGTCGAGGCCGGAGTCGGTTTCGTCGAGGATGCAGTAGCGTGGATCGAGCATCATCATTTGGAGGATTTCGTTGCGTTTCTTTTCGCCGCCGGAGAAGCCTTCGTTGACGGCGCGGGCGGTGAACTTGCGGTCCATTTCAAGGAGGTCCATTTTGCCGTAGAGCTCTTTGTAGTAGGCGACGGCGTCGAGTTCTTCACCTTTCGGAAGGCGGGCTTGGAGGGCGGCGCGGATAAAGTTGGCGTTCGAGACGCCGGGTACTTCGTGAGGGTATTGGAAGGCCAGGAAGATGCCGACGCGTGAGCGTTCGTCGATGCCCATTTCGAGGACGTCTGCACCATCGATGGTGACGCTACCTGCGGTAACTTCGTAGCTTTCGTGACCGGCGATCACTTTGGAAAGGGTGGACTTGCCGGAGCCGTTCGGGCCCATGATGGCGTGGACTTCACCGGTAGGAATCTCAAGGTTGACGCCATTGAGGATCTGGGTGCCGTCTTCGAGTTGCGCGTGGAGGTCTGTGACTACTAGGGACATGGTAATTGAGGAGAGCGGGTTGGAATTCGAAATATGAAATATGAAATCTGAAATCTGAGATTTGAGACTGGCAAATTAGGCAGGGAGTTCGCCGCGGAGGGTGAGTTCGATGTCGGTGATGAGGGTGCCTTCGGGGAGGTCGAGGACGTCGGCGAGATTGACGCCGGGCTTGAAAGCGATATCGCGGATCGAGCCGGAGCGTTGATCGTGAAAGTGGCCGTGCTCGGCGAGGTTTGGGCAGAAGCGGGAGGGCTCGCGGTCGAAGTTGACCTGGCGGACGATGCCGTGTTGGACGAGGGCTTCGAGGCAGTTGTAAACGGTGGCCAGCGAGATGTTAGGCAAGCGGTCCTTGATGCGGATGAAAACGTCGTTGGCGGTCGGGTGATCACGCTGACTCATCAGCAGTCGATAAGTTTCCCAACGCTGCTTGGTCATGCGCAGACCGCCGATTTCGGCAGGCATTTCACCCTTTGTGGATGGATGAAGGCTTGATGGGTTGGAGATCATGGGATGGGCTGGACTTCGGACGGCGGAAAATTAGAACGGTTCCAATTGAGATCAAGAACTATTCTAATTATAATTAGTTTGAGGTTCTTAGAGGACTTGAGGGCGGAGGCAAGGAGCGGGGAGGCAACGAATGGAGCCTGACAGAGCGCAAAGGAACACAAACTCATGAGCCCGATCTGGCACCACGGGTGCGGAACGATCTGACTGGCACTGAGCGTGAAGGCTGAGGTAGGATTGGGGCCTCAGTGGTTCACACCAATATTGTCGATCAGCCGGACATCGCCGTAAAAAACGGCCGTTGCGAGCAAGGAAGGCCGAGTGAGATCGGTGGCGGGCTGCAGGGTTTCGGCGTCGACGAGTTCGAGGTAGTCGATGCGGTTGAGGGGGGACTCGATAGCGGTGCGGGCAGCCCTTAGGACTGAGGGAACGTCTTGTTTTTCGCTCGCAGCGAGGAGGGCCCGGCGGATGCGGGGGGCGTCGGCGCGTTGTTCGGGAGTGAGGCGGGTGTTGCGGGAGGACATGGCAAGGCCGTCGGGCTCGCGGATGGTCGGGTGGGGAACGATTTCGACTGGTACATTCAGGTCGCGGACCATGCGGCGGATGATGGCGAGCTGCTGATAGTCTTTTTCGCCGAAGACGGCGGCGGTGGGCTGGAGGAGATGGAAGAGTTTGAGGACGATGGTGCAAACGCCGTCGAAATGGCCGGGGCGGGTGGCACCGCAGAGGGTTTTCGAGAGGGAGGATTCGAGGACGGTGGTGGAGCGGTCGGGGTGGAAAATGGAGGCGGCTTCGGGGGTGAAGACGAGGTTGGCACCCTCGGTGTGGCATTTTTCGAGGTCCTGCTTCAGCGGGCGTGGGTAGGCGGCGAGGTCATTGGGTCGGTCGAATTGGATGGGATTGACGAAAATCGAGACGGCGACTTCGCCGTGCGGGCCGGCGAGCGTGCGGGCGCGGCGGATGAGTTTGAGGTGGCCTTCGTGTAGGGCACCCATGGTGGGGACGAGGACGCGAGGGTGCTGCTGGCGGGCGGGAATGGCGGCGAGATCGGCGACGATGCGCATGGCGGCTAGGATTTCCGGAGGGGAGGCATCCGGCAAGTGCAGAACAGACCGTTGACGGGGTGCGGATTTACGTTACGCTGCTTGCGAAACCTACGGGACATCCCCACTTATTCATGACCATTATTCGTCGTTTTACCGCCCTGATCCTGGCCGTTGGCCTTGTTGGAACCGCCTCCGCCCAAGATGGGAAGCTAAAGATCGCTACGATCGACATGCAGCAGCTTTTCAAGGAATACCACCGCACCAACGCTGCCCAGAAGCAGATCAACGTCGAGCGTGCCCGCATTCAGAAAGAGAACAACGAGCGTCTCGCCCGCATCCGTGAACTGGACACCGAGCTCCAGAACATGCGCAAGCAGCTCGACGATCCATCGATTTCCGATTCGAAGAAGCAGACCGTTTACCGCGACTGGCAGATGAAGCAGAACGAAGGCATCGCGCTCGACCGTGAGCGTCGTGAGTTCCTGCAGCGCCGGAATCAGGCTCTCAACGAAAAGATGGTGCAGCGCATGAAGGGCATCCTCGAGGAAATCCGCAAGCTGGGTGAAGAGCAGGCCAAGGCTGAAGATTACGACTACGTTTTCGATAAATCCGGACTAAGCACCTCGCAGGTTCCATTCCTCCTTTACACAAAGGATGCGACCGACATCACGGCTGTCCTCCTTCAGACCCTCAACAAGGACGCCCCACCAGAGAGCGAAATGACCGAGGAAGAAGCACCTGCAGCTGAAGGCGGCGAGTAATCGACCTTCATGTCTGTGGCTTTGACCCTTTCCGAGCTCGCCCAATTGGTTGATGGAGACATCATCCGGGGCGGGCTTTCGGTTTCCTTCGGAGGCATCGCATCGCTTGATGAAGCGACGCCTGACGACATTTCGTTTCTAGGGAACAACAAGTACCACGGCCAGTTTTTAGAAACGAAGGCTGGGGCGGTGATTGTTCCGAAGGGGCTGGAAGATGGTCCAGAGGGAGTCGCGCTGATTGGCGCTGAGAATCCGTCTTACGCTTTCGGGCTGGCGGTGACGCATTTCACGGCGGCTTTTTCGCGTCGTTTTGAAGCGGGGATTCATCCACAGGCGATCATCGATGGCTCGGTGAAACTCGATCCGGATAAAGTGCGTGTCCATGCGGGTGCGGTGATCATGGCGGGCGCGGTGATCGGCGAGGGAACCGAAATCGGGCCGAATGCGGTGGTCGGTGCGGACGTTGTGATCGGTCGCGATTGCCATGTGCATGCGAATGTTTCGATCCGCGAGCGCTGTCTGTTAGGCGATCGGGTGATCGTTCAGCCGGGTGCGGTGATTGGTTCGGATGGTTTTGGTTATGAAACGGTCCAAGGTCGCCATGTGAAGATCGATCAGATCGGGATCGTGGTGCTGGAAGACGAGGTCGAGATCGGTGCGAATACGACGGTTGACCGGGCGCGATTTGGCCGGACGGTGATTGGTGAAGGCTCGAAAGTGGATAACCTCGTGCAGATCGCGCACAACGTGCAGGTCGGGAAACACAATTTCCTCGTGTCGCAGAGTGGCATTGCCGGGAGTTCCAGGACCGGTGACTACGTGATTCTTGCTGCGCAAGCGGGCGTTGCGGGTCACGTAAAAATTGGCGATCAGGCGATGCTTGCCGGAAGGTGTGGCGTAGCGACGGATCTCGAGGGGGGGAAGAAATACGGTGGGATTCCAGCGCAGCCACTTGTGACTCATCAGCGACAGCAGGCTTCTATTAGGAAGTTGCCGGAGTTGTTGAAGCGGGTGAGGGCTTTGGAGAAGGAGGGTTGAGGCGATCCAGAGGGCAAATGCATTAGGAGGAGTTTAACGGTAAGACGGCAGTTGAGGAGCGACACCTTTGAGTCGGAAGGGTCCGGCGAAGAGTAGAAATAGGCAGGTCGTCATTTTTTTTGGACCAGAAACTCTGAAGTTTGATGGCCACCAATCCCGGCGATGAAGGGTTGCTCAAGTCGTCAAGAGTTCCGAGAATTATCACTGATGAATGCCACCCTGAAAGTCACGGCTCCAGCCAAGCTGAATCTATCACTGCGCGTGCTGCGGCGGCGGGAAGATGGATTTCATGAGATCGACTCGCTGATGGCGAGTCTGCCGGGCTTGTATGACCGACTGACTTTCCGGTGTGCCGATCAGGATGAGTTCTCCTGCAATGCGGACGGGGTGCCGACGGATGAGAGTAATTTGGTGATCAGGGCGCTTTTGATCTTTCGCCGTGAAACTCGGATGACCGTGCCGCTGGCGATTCATCTGGAGAAGCTTGTGCCCCACGGTGCGGGACTCGGCGGAGGAAGCAGTGATGCTGCGGCGACGCTTCGTGCGCTGGATCGGATTCACGGCACGGGATTGGGTCACGAGCGGCTTTGTCGAATGGCGGCGGAAATCGGATCGGACATTCCGTTCTTTCTGGGCGCCTCGGTGGCGCGCGTCGGTGGTCGGGGTGAACGGGTGGAGCAGGTGCCGGATCTACCGAGGATTCCTGTGTTGTTGTTGAAGCCGAGTTTTAGTGTGCCGACGCCGGAAGCCTATAAACATTGGAAGAACTCGAAGGAATTGCCCGGGGTTGATTATGCCGTTCAGAAGTTTGAATGGGGTGAGTTGGTCAATGATCTTGAGCGGCCTGTTTTTCAGAAACATCTCTTTCTCGCAGAAATGAAGATGTGGTTAATGGGGCAGGCGGGAGTTGCGGGAGCCTTGATGAGTGGCTCTGGATCCACGATGTTTGCCGTACTTCACGATCAGCAGGTGGCGGATGGAATCATCGATTCCGCCCGCAAGGAACTGGACCCAAAGTTGTGGGCGTGGGCTGGCGCGTTGGGAGGTTGAAGAATATTTGAATCCAGTTAGGATCGAGCTAATGAAGTGGTTTGTTTTCCTGAATTCGTTGTGGTTGGTATTTTCCCCATTGGCAGTTGCGGTCGAGGACGTTCAATCACCACCGCCACCGATTGAGGTGGGAAAGCAGCTCGAGAAGCTGCAGGCGGTCGAGCCGTCGATGGAGGAGGCTGAGAAGTATTTGGCCGACCTTCGGAAAACCCTCAAGGGGATGGAGGCATCCGAGGACAAGGAGGAGTTTGCGAAGCAGGTTGAAACCCAGCGGGAGCGAGTGGCGCAACTGCGTGAGAACTTCAGGACCTTGGCGACGGGGATCGAAAATGATCGTTACCTTTCGAATGCCGAGGGGGCGGCGTCTTGGCAGGAGAATCTCGAAGACATCATTGCTCCGATCAGTAGTGGGGTGCGCGAGTTGACTTCTGGTCCGCGCGAGATGGAGGCGATGCGGAATGAGCTAAGGGTTTGGCAAGAACGCCAGCAGTTGAGTTCTACCGCACTCTCGCGATTGGATGATTTGATCAAGGTGGCGAATTCCGAATTGATCCAAAAGGAGCTCGCTGCCACGCGGAAACTTTGGGCGAGCCGCAATGGGGAGGCGGCGAGTCAGGTGCAGGTTTTTTCCCAACAGATCGAAGAGCGGGAGCAGAATAGTCCGTCGACCTGGGAAGCGGTATCCGGTGCGATTGCAAATTTCTGGCGAAGCAAAGGGCTGAATCTGGTGATTGCGATCCTTTCGGCAGTGGCGGCATTTGTCCTCGTAAGGAAGATCTACGCTCAGCTCAAGCGGGTCAGTCCGGTCCACCGAAGAAAAAGGAATGGACTGGCGGCTCGGGGCACGGATTTGCTTGCGGGAGCGCTTGCCGGGATTCTCGCTTTGACTGCGGCTGTGGTGGTCTTTTACTTGCGAGGCGATTGGCTTCTTCTCGCGCTTTCGATCATCTTTGTGATCGGAGTGCTCTGGGCCTCGAAACGGGCGATTCCTCCCTACATCGAGCAGATCCGGATGATCCTCAATATTGGTTCGGTCAGGCAGGGTGAGCGATTGGTTTATGAAGGGGTTCCGTGGCGGGTGGATCGAATGAACTTCTTCTGTGATTTCAGCAATCCGGATCTCGAAGGAGGAAGTTTGAGATTACCTGTTAGGGATGTGATGCCGTTGCACTCGCGAGAGGCAAATCCAAAGGAGCCATGGTTTCCGACTCGGTGCGACGACTGGGTAATACTGGCGGATGAGACCTACGGTAAAGTCATTCAGCAAACGCCGGAGCAGGTCGTGGTGTTGCGCTTGGGCGGGAGTCGAAGAACGTATCCGACGGCCTCGTTTTTGAGCGCACACCCGGAGAATTTGTCGCATGGTTTCCGGGTTAGCACGGCTTTCGGAATCGACTACAATCTGCAGGCGATTTCAACAACAGTGGTTCCTGATGAATTCAGGAGTCGGATTGAAGAGGCTCTCTTCAAGTTTACGGATCACTCGAATGTTCGCTCGGTGAAGGTGGAGTTCTCAAATGCGGGGGCTTCGTCCTTGGATTATGCAATTCTCGCTGATTTCTCGGGGGAATTGGCATCGAGGCTGAATGTCTTGCAGCGTCTCATTCAGAAGACCTGTGTCGATGTGTGCAATGACAAGGGTTGGGGTATTCCGTTTACACAGATTACGGTGCATCAAGCTCCACCGAAATGAGGCGTCGCATTCACGAAACTGCGGACGACGGAATTAGTCCCGATCAGGCGTGGTAAAGCAGGATCGAGTTGGCAGTGAAGTGATCCGAGAGGATGTCCGAGACGATCACCAGCGGGGTGCCGGGCCGGACGAGGTCTCTTTCACGGAGGAGCTCAATGGCGCGCTGGATGGTTTCATCGATGGTCGCGGCGAAGGGTACGTGGAAGGATTCGATGCTGCGGCTAAGGGCGAGCTGGCGGCAGACTCGTTGGGTGGGGGCAAAGGCGTAGAAGCGGGAAGTCCGGGGACGCAGCATGGCGGTGTGATTGGCCATGACGCCGCGGCGGGTGAGGACGATCAGGCGACCATCGGGGAGGGAGTCAACGAGAGTGACGGCGGCTTTGGCGGTCTTTTGGCGCTCATCGCGGAGCATGACGCAATCGCCGTAGCCGAGACCGCCGGAGCGCTCGATGCGCGTGCTGATTTTGACGAGGGCTTCAAGGCAGCGGTGCGGGTGGGCTCCGATGCTTGTTTCGCCGGAAAGCATGAGGGCATCGGCTTCTTCGTAGGCGGCGTTCGAAACGTCGGTGACCTCGGCGCGTGTCGGCGTCGGGTTATCGATCATGGATTCCAAGAGCTGGGTGGCGACGATGACGCGTTTGCCGAGCTCGTGGCAGCGCTTGATGAGGCGGCGCTGGAGAATGGGGAGCTCCCAGTAGTCGACTTCGATGCCGAGATCACCACGGGCGATCATGATGGCGTCGGATGCGTGGATGATGGCGTCGATATTCTTGATGGCTTCCTGGTCTTCGATTTTGGCGACGATCTGGCAGTTGCCTTCGAGGGCTTCGATGGCTTCTCGAAGTTCGCGGACGTGAGCTCCATCGCGGACGAATGAGCCGGCAATGTAGTCGGCATCGCATTCCACGGCGAGCGCGAGGTCCCTGCGGTCCTTTTCTGTTAGGGCGGGAAGGTTGAGGCGAGTGCCGGGGAGATTGATGTGGCGGCGTGAGCCGAGGATGCCGTCGTTTTTCACTTCGCAGACGATGCGGTCGTCCTGGCGAGATTTGATTTCCATTAGCAGGGTGCCATTGTCGACGACGATGGTGGTGCCCTCGGAGACATCGTCCATCAGGCCGTCGTAGTTGACGGTGGTGGAGATCTCGATTCCCGGTTCACTGGTGCTTTTCCGGAATTCGACGAGGTCGCCGATTTTCAGTTCGTAAGGTTTTTCCACGTCGCCGGTGCGGATGGAGGGGCCGGTGAGATCGAAGAGGACGGCAGCGTGAATGGATCGGTCGGCGGCAAGCTTGCGGACGTGCTTGGCGGCGAGTTTGGCCACGTCGTGCGGGGCGTGGCTCATGTTCAGGCGGAAAACATTGGCACCTCCATCGAGGAGTTTGCCAATGGCTTCTTCGGACTCGGTGGCGGGGCCGAGGGTGACGACGAGCTTGGTTTTGCGGGCCATGACGACGGGTAGGAGAGTGTGAATTAGGCGGGAACGGCTGTGATGACCGACTTGGCCGCTTGATGAAATGCGGACGACGCGGTGCTTTTGGCGGTGGGGGTGAGAGCAATCGGGGTGCCGCCATCGCCACCTTCGCGGACCGGGACTTCGATCGGGATCTGGGCGAGGACGGGGACGTTGAGGCGTGCGGCTTCGCGGACACCGCCGCCATCGCCGAAGAGTGGGTAGCGGGTGCCGTGGTCGCATTCGAACCAAGCCATGTTTTCGATGAGGCCGATGATCGGGACGTTGACTTTGGCGAACATCGAGACGGCTTTACGGGCATCGATGAGGGCGACTTCCTGAGGTGTGGTGACGATGACGACGCCATCGACGGCGACCGTTTGGACGATGGTGAGCTGGATGTCGCCGGTGCCGGGTGGGAGGTCGAGGACGAGGTAGTCGAGCTCGCCCCATTCCACCTGGCGGAGGAATTGCTGGGTGTAGCGGGTGGCCATGGGGCCGCGCACGATGACGGGTGAGCGATCTTCTAACAAGAAGCCCATTGACATAAGTTTGATGCCGTGGGCTTGGATGGGAATGATTTCTTCACGCTCGTTGGCCATCGGCTTTTCATTGCTGCCGAACATCATGGCAACGGATGGGCCGTAGAGGTCGCAGTCGCAGAGACCGACCGTTGCGCCGGTGGCGGCGAGGGAGATGGCGAGGTTGGAGGCGACGGTGGACTTGCCGACACCGCCTTTGCCGGAGGCGACGGCGATGATTTTTTTCACGCCGGGGATGGACGACTTGCCGGTGTTGGCCTCGGCTGCGCCGGTGGGGGCGTCCTTGATGTCGATGATGATGTTGACTTCGCCGACGTCGGGAAGTTCATCGAGAACGGCGTGGCAATCTTTGAAGATCTGTTCGGGAACCTTGGGGTCCTTGGTTTGAATTTCGATATTGACGTGGGTCACGCCGGGCTCGCAACGGACGTCCTTGACGAGGCCGAAGGAGATGATGTCGCGGGAGAATCCGGGGTATTTGACCGTGCGGAGGGCTTGCTTGATGAGGTCTGGAGTCATGCTGGCGGGCCGATGATCGACGGGAACGGAAGAATGGCAAGGGTCGTCGAGACTTTAGGAAAAGCTACGGCGGAGATGGGAGGGGAGAATGTCGAGTTGCTCGCGGTATTTAGCGACGGTGCGGCGGGCGACGGGGATGCCTTGGGCTTTGAGGGCTTTGGCGATGGCGTCGTCGGATAGTGGCTTGGCTGGATCCTCTTTGGAAATGAGGGTCTGCATGGCTTCGCGGACGCCGGCGTTTGAAACTTGGGTGCCGTCGGCCGTTTCGTAACCAGCAGCGAAGAAGGCGCGCATTTCCATGAGGCCGTGGGGTGTGAGGATGTATTTTCCGGCGACGGCGCGGGAAATGGTGGTGGCGTGCAGGTTCAGCTGATCGGCGATGTCGTTCATCGTCAGCGGGCGCAGGAAGCGGGGGCCTTTGTCGAAGAATGCCGGCTGATGCTCGATGAGTTTCTGGGCGATGGCGAAAATCGTTTCCTGACGGAGCGAGAGCGAGCGGATGAGGGTGCGGCCTTCGCGGATGTTTTCCTGGAGGAAGTGGCGGGCTTTCTTGTCGTTGCCGGTAGTGCCCAGCATGTCCTTGTAGAAGTCGCTGATTTTGAGCTTTGGCAGGTATTCGTTGGTCAACCGGGCGGTCCAGCCTGCGTCGGTTTTCTCGATCACCACATCGGGCTGGATGTAGGGATTGCCGGTGGGGTCATACTCGCCGCCGGGGTTGGGTGTCAGGCGGCCGATGCGCGCAGCGGCCTCGGAAATCCGGTCGACATTCGTGCCGAGCGTCTTGGCAATTTGCGGGTAGCGCTTGCGAGCAAGGTCGGCGAGGTGATCGCGGACGATGCGGTATTCGAGGCTATCCTTTTCGCCGGCAAATTCGAGCTGGAGAAGGAGTGAATCGGTAATATCGATCGCGCCGATGCCGGGTGGGTCGAAGGATCGGATCAGTTTGAAGGCGGCGTCCATGTCGGCCTTTTTGATGCCAAGTCGGGTGGCGAGTTCGCGCGGTTCCATGTCGAAGAATCCACGGCTGTCGAGGTTGCCTAACAGGGCATTGGCGGCGACGCGGACCGTGGGTTCGATCAACGATAGCTCGAGTTGATGGGCGAGGTGCTGCTGGAGGGTCTCGGGAGCGACGATCGAATTGTAGAGGTGCTCGCGGCGCTCTTCGTCGTCGGCACTCCAGGTTTGCGAACGGCGTTCGAGGATCTGAAGTTCGCGCCAATCGTCGTCGGTCTCATTGAGGGATTCAAGGGAGTCGGCGTTGTTTGGGTCGGGACCGTCGGCATCGAGGGAGATGACTTCCGTGATGTCCTCAAGCACTGGATTGGTTTCGAGGGCCGTTCTCACCATTTGAGTGAGTTCCATCGAATTCGCCTGGAGAATTTCCAGGCTCCGTCGCATCTGAGGGGCGAGGGACTGCTGCTGGGACAGCGATTGATGGAGGGATGCGTCTGCCATAACATCGCGGAGTTCGTCGCGAATGTGATCCCTTCTGAGAAAAAAGCTACTTTAAAAGCAAAAAACGTGCCAATCTAGATTCTTTTTATCTAGTCGCGGCTTAATCTAGTCGCGGCTTAGGTTGATTGATTGATGATTAGGCGTGACGTGGAGGTCTCCATGGTTACAGCTTTTTTCAACCCGTCACAAGCAATCGATGAGCCAAGGAGATTTTACCCCGTTTGAAGAGAAGATGTCAGGAGCCGGTGTTATGGATGCCGCGATTCAGGCATTTCGCCGGAACTATGAGGCGCTATGCCGCAATGAGAGTGGTCTGATTTCCGAGGCGGAGATCGAGCCGGCTGGGGATCTGCCGGTTCATGAGGACAAGGGGGCTGCTTTTGATCCGGAACTGCTGGCGAAGACGGTGGTGATCAAGCTGAATGGTGGGCTGGGGACCAGCATGGGGCTGGAAAAGGTGAAGAGTCTTTTGGAAGTTCGTCCGGGTGTGAACTTTCTCGATTTGCTTGTGCGTCAGATCCGTTCGCTGCGGGAATCTACCGGGGCACCGGTAAAGCTGCTGTTGATGAACAGTTTTAGTTCCAGTGACGATACGCTTGGGCATTTGGCAAAGCATGCTCCTGAAGGTCTGCGCGAGGCTTCCGAGGTGGAGTTGATGCAGAATCAGGTGCCGAAGATCGACGCGGCGACGCTCGCGCCGGCTGAGTGCCCGGCGCACCCTGAGCACGAATGGTGTCCTCCGGGTCACGGTGATCTCTATCCCGCGTTGATGGGAAGTGGCTGGCTGGATCGTCTTCTCGATGAAGGGGTGAAGTATGCCTTTGTTTCGAACTCCGATAATTTGGGCGCGGTGCTTTCGCCTGAGTTGCTGTCGTGGTTTGCGGAATCGGAAGCTCCGTTTTTGATGGAGGTGACGCGTCGCACTCCCGCGGATCGAAAGGGTGGACATCTTGCGTTGAGGAAGTCGGATGGGCAGTTGCTACTGCGTGAAGTGGCTCAGTGTCCGGAGGCAGACCTCGAGGCCTTCCAGGACATCGGGCGCCATCAGTATTTCAATACCAACTCGATCTGGCTGCGACTCGATGTGCTCAAGCAGCGGCTTGAAGAGGGTGGAGGCGTGTTGCCGCTGCCGATGATCCGTAATCGGAAAACGGTGGATCCGCGTGACAAGGGATCGACTCCTGTGACTCAGCTTGAGACGGCGATGGGTGCGGCGATCGAGTGCTTCGAAGGGGCGCGGGCGATCGAGGTCTCACGTTCGCGCTTTGCGCCGGTGAAGACGACCGGAGATCTCTTTGCGCTGCGTTCTGATGCCTATCAGGTGAGTGCCGATGGCAGGGTTTCACTGATACCATCACGGAATGGCCAGCCGCCCTTGGTGGTGCTGGACGATCGCTACAAGTTTGTTGACTCGCTCGATGGTCTCGGGGTGCCCTCGCTTGCCAAGTGCCGAAAGCTGGAGGTGTTAGGCGAAGTTGTTTTTGAAGAAGGTGTCGTGATTGATGGGTCGGCTAGTTTTGGCGGAGGTGAAAAGATCGTGGTGAGTGCAGGCGTCTATCCTTGAATGACTTCTGTTCACTAGTTGGGAAGGTGACGAAATTTCCCCGAGATGATGCCTTGTGTTCCTCGGGGCTCGTGCTACTTCCGCCGCGCAATGGCAACCGTTGGACCCTTTGAACTTCCTTTGGACGGCATTGAAGCCGTCATTTTCGACTGCGACGGAACCTTGGTGAATTCCATGCCGGCTCACTTTGAGGCCTGGTGTGAGGCGCTTTCGTATTATGGTGCGGCCAACGTTTTCCAAGAGGATGTCTTCTATGCCATGGGTGGCCGGCCTACGATGGACATCGTCGTTGATCTCAACGCGGACTATGGGCTGAAACTTGATCCCGATGCAGTGGCAATGAAGAAGCGTGAGGCATATCTTCAGCGTCTTCATCAAATCGAGTTGATCGAAGAGGTGGTAGAGCATGCGCGCAGGCTTCGGGGGAAGCTGCCGATGGCGATTGCGACCGGGGGTACCCGGATGGTGATCGAGAAGACCCTGCAAGCTGTGGGTGTGTCCGATTTGTTTGACGAAGTGGCGACTGCTGAGGATGTTGCAAACGGCAAGCCGGCGCCGGATATCTTTCTATACGCCGCCAAGCTACTTGGGGTCGCTCCAGAGAAGTGCCTCGTCTTGGAAGATGCTCCCGCCGGAATCATGGCTGCTCAGTTGGCAGGTATGACAGTGGTGTCCATTCCGGCTCCACTGGATTTGGCGCCTTCTTGAGTCATTGCATGGGTTCTCGTTCTTTGGTCCAGAGAGCTTTCTTCGACAAGTGCGCCAATTTGGCGCATCTGAGTAATTTGCCGATTGCCAAGGGGGGAGGCTTGGGTTAGCTAGACGGCGTTGAGGGGGCGTGGCGATCACGCCCCTTCGGTGTCTCCGGACTCCGCCCTAGAAACACCCTTTAGCCTGTGGGATTTTTCGATGCTTTCAAACGCTGGCGATTGGCCCGGAAGGGAATGTCGTCGGGAAAAAAACGCCGTGTCCAGACTGACGACGGCGTTGCCGACTCTTTGGATCGCTCACCTTGGGTCCGATATGCGCTCTACCTGTGCTTCTGTGCGTCGTCGTCGGTGCTTATCATGAGCGGGGTCTCGTTGGCCGATGGCTTCGAGGAACTTACCATCGAGGCGAAGCGTCTGGACTTTGCGCTTTGTGCTTTCTTCATTGCGCTGAGCGGGGCGGCGGTGCTGGAGCTGAATCTGGAATTGGCGGCCCGAAGGAATGGCAAGGTCGTGCTGATTTTGGGAGGAGTGCTCGTCCACCTTGGCTTGATGCGGGCCATTAAGTTTTTCTCAGAGCTGAATCAATTGCCGGAGCAATTGGGCTTTCTGTTGATTCCTTTTGTGTTGGCTCCAATGGTTCACACGATCCTTCTGCGGCGGTCCCTAGGAATTTTTTCCACGATCTATGTGTCGTTGTTGGGGGCGCTTCTCGTGCCCGCGAGTGAGGTTGGGATGTATCTCGCCGTGAGTTTGCTCTGCGGACTGGTTGCGGTGCAGGCACTTCATCAGACGCGTCGGCGGGTGCAGTTGCTGCGGGCGGGTTTTTATGCCGGTTTGATGGCACTGGTCCTCTCGACGGTTTTTGGGGCGATCGATCTGCGCTCAGTCATGCAGGCGGATGCAATGGATGAATGGAAGATTGTCGGAATTGCCTCGGCGACGGCTCTGGGCATGGGAATCATGATCGCTCTTCTTGTCAGCGGCCTCCTTCCGGTCATCGAAGGGCTGTTCAAGTTGACGACGGATATCAGTTGGCTGGAACTCAGTGATTTGAATCATCGTTTGCTGCGTCGCTTGCAGCTTGAAGCTCCGGGAACCTTCCATCACAGCCTCGTGGTGGCCTCGCTTTCAGAAGCTGCGGCGGAAGCGGTCGGAGCGAATGCCGCGATGTGTCGGGTGGGTGCCTATTACCACGACATCGGGAAACTCAACAAGCCGGCGTATTTCATCGAGAATCAACATGACGGTACTGAGAACCCACACGATAGTCTGACTCCGACCATGAGCGCCCTGATCATCACGGCGCACGTGAAGGACGGAGTGGATCTGGCGCTGAAGCATAAGCTCAATCCAAGGGTGATCGATGTGATTCGCGAGCACCACGGGGATTCGTTGGTGGGGTATTTCTATCGTCGCGCCCAGGAGCAGAAGCGGGCGGAAATGGAGAAGGTCGAGAAAAAGCTCGAGAATCCCGAGGACTTGCCAAAGGTCGATCAGAAAAACTTTCGTTATCCCGGGCCCACTCCACGGAGTCGTGAGAGCGGTATCATCAGTTTGGCGGACGCGATTGAAAGTGCTTCGCGGACGATCAAAAAGCCGACGCCCGCGAAGATTCGTGCCTTGGTGGATGACATCGTCGCCTCGCGGATCAGTGATGGTCAGCTTGACAACTGCCTGTTGACGATTCGGGATCTCTCCACGGTCAAGGATGTGTTCAGCAAGACTTTGAGAAGCATGCTTCACAGTCGGATCGATTACCCGAAAGACGATGATAAGGGGCGCAAGTCGGATCTTGAGAAACGGGCGGCAGCTGAGAAGAAGACGAATGGCAATGCGTCGAGTCAGATTCCTGAACCGACACCGACTTCGAATCTCAAAGCTGCGAACAGTCGATGAAAACGGAGGTTATTGTTGGGGATCATCAGACGAAGGTGCAGTTGCCTGAACAGGCTCTGACCATACTTGAAGAGGCCGGTGCTGAAGCGGTTCAGTTGATCTTGTTCGCTGAAATGGTGATTAAGGATGCTCCCTTGGCGTCGCTGGAGTGCGTGGAGGTGGCGCTGGTGGATGACGAAACGAGTTCGCGGGTTCATGAGCAATTCATGGGAATCGAAGGTGAAACGGATGTTATCACTTTCGACCACGGTGAGATCGTTATCGGTGTGGAAGTGGCGCAGCGGCAGGCGGTCGAATACGGCGAACCGGAGCAGCGTGAGTTGTTGCGCTATCTCGTGCACGGCCTGCTCCATTTGGCCGGGCACGAGGACGACAAGGATGAAGACCGCAAGGTGATGGAGGAGGCGCAGGAACGCTTGGTGGCGGTGCTCTGGAAGGGCGTCTCCCATTAAGGTTCGCTTCTGCTATTTTTTATTCGGATCGTAGAAGATCCGGATGTCGGCCTTTTCACCGCCGAGGAGTTGCTGGGCGCGTTTCAGGGCGTCGCGGGTGGCGATATTCGGATTACTGGCGCGGTAGACGAAGATGTTGCTTTCGCCCTTCGACCGATCGGCTCCTTTCTGGACAACTTCGAGCACGCCGGAGTTCTTGAGCACTTTGTAAACTTCCCGCGGTGCGCCGGAGATGAGCACGTGGCGGCCATCGGAGCGCATGAATTTGATCAGTTCTTCGAGGGCCAGAACGGAAGTGGCGTCGAGGTGGCGTGCGTTCTTCAGACGCAGGATCAGAATGTGAAGTGAGGGGTCGGCCGCGGTCCGTTGGAGCTGGTTGCGGAAAAGTTCGGCGGCACCGAAGAAGAGATCGCCCTCGACGTGGACGATCGAGATGGCAGGGTTGGGGCGTTTGCGTTTTTCGCCCAGTTCGCGGAGTTCGCCTTCGTCGCTGAATTCGTATTCCACGAGGTGGGGGCGGCTGGCGCGACGCAGGAAAAGGGTGATGGAAAGCGCGACACCGATAAAGATGGCGACATGGAGTGGGGCGATCAGGGTCGAGAAGAAGGTCGTGATCAAGACCATGGCGTCATCGGGCGTGGAGCGCAGGCAGATCCGGATGTTGGCCGGGTTGATGATGCCAATGGCGATCGCGACGACCAGAGCTGCGAGCGCAGATTTTGGCACGTAGTCGATGAGCGAGATGTCGAAGTGAGGCAGCCAGGCGATGATCAACGCTGCGATCAGAACCATCAGGCCTGAGTAGATCGACGAGAAGCGGGTGAGCGCTCCTGATGCGTAGTTGAGAACGGATCGGGTCAGGGAACCGGATGCTGGCATGCCGCCCGTGAATGCGGCGGCGAGGTTGGCGGCACCGACGGCGAACATGTCCTGGTTGACCTCGGCACGGTCACCGCTCCGGGAGGCGATGGTTTTGGCCATGACGGTATTTTCAAGACAGGCGAGGAAGGCGATGGCAAAGGCGACGGCCATCAGGGATGAGAGATCCTCGAAGAGGTGGCCGCTACCGAAGTTCGGAAGCCTTGGGGCGATCTCAGCGAGGGTGAAGGTGCGGAACGTCTCGGTGCCGGCAAACTGGCCTCCAGCATGAATCAAGTAGCCGAAGCTTGCGGAAATGATGACGAGGGCGATCGAGAAATTCGGCCACTTGGGTCGGAACTTCTGGAGTCCGAAGTAGAGTAGAAAGCTGACGGCACCGATCAGTAGTGGCTGCCACTGGGTGGCGGTAAGGCTCTTGGTCAGGGCTGCGGTGAGTCCGACGAAGTTCTTTGGTTCCAGCAAGCCCACCTCGACGGAAATACCGAGCATGTGTTTCAGCTGATTTGCGATGATCAGCACGGCGGCTCCTGTTAGATAGCCGACGAGAACGGAGCGTGAGACATACTGGAGAAGATCGGCGAACTTGAAGACGGCACCGATCAGGCAGAAGATCCCGATGAGCATGACAAGCAGTGGGATGAGCTCGGTCTCTCGGGCGGCGAGTGCGGGCTGAGCGGCAAAGAAGCTGAACAGCATGAAGGCCGTCGCATTCGTTGGTCCGAGAATGGTGTGGCGAGATCCGGCGAATACCGGGGCGACGATCGGTGCGATGGCGGAGCAGATGATGCCGAAGGCGATCGGGAGTTCGGCGATGGCGGCAAAGGCGATACCTTGAGGAATGGCAAGAAGTGCGACATTAGGTGCGGCAGCCATGTCCGCGCGAAACTTTTCACGGGTGTATCGCTTGATCGGGCCGACGATGGCAAACAGATCGATGTTATCCCCCTCAAAATACTTCCGGATGGGTCGGAAGATTTTGGATGGAGAGAATAATTTGCTCATTGGGCACAGATTAACGGAAACGGGCGCGGCGGAAAAGGATGATGCCGAGCATCACGCAGGCAATATTTGGGATCCATGCCATCCAGGGAGCGAGTCCTGAGTCGCTGATCATATTCCCTCCGACGAAATAGGCGGCACCGATGACGAGGCTCAGAACCAGTCCGGTGGAAGTGTCCCGACGTCTTGCCTTGATGCCAAGTGGCACGCCGATGAATGCGAAGGCGAGGCAAGCGAAGGAGCTCGCGTAGCGTCTTGCGGGTTCTGCGAGAGCGCGGGCTTTGGCGCGTTTCCAGGCTTCGACTTTGGCGGGACGCGCGTCCGGCTCCAGCACGGGCCAACTATCGACGAATACCTGGATCTCATGGTTACTCATTTCGCTGAGTTTCGGCTTCTCGAGTCCTTCGTCGGAGTAGTCGATGACCATCCACTTAAGATCGTCGGAGAGCATCATGAACTCGTCTTCACCTTCACGCTGTCCGTCGATGTAGGCGTTGGTCAGCTTGAGATGGATTTGTTGCTTGTCCTCGTAGACGACGGCTTCCGCCCGGTCGGCGTGGATATAGGCACCGCCCATTCCCGGGGTCTGGTTGAGGAAGACGTGAAAATTGCGGAAGCCTTCTCCTTCGGTGAAATCGGTGTCGACTTTGACATCCTTGAGGTAGGTCTGATTGACACCGGCCATGAGGAGCTTTTGGGGTTCCTTGATCATGGAGCGTGCGACATGCACGGGGATGTTGTTCACTTTTCCCTTCGCGCGTGGGGCGACTTGAATATTCAGCCAGACGCAGAGGATGGAGAAAAAGAGGCCGAGGAAGAAAACAGGGGCGGCGATTCTAACAAGGCTCATGCCGGCGACACGAAAACCGTTGAGCTCGTTGTCCGCGGAGAGTCTGCCGAAGACGAGCAGCACCGCCGCGAGGAATGCCCATGGGACCGTGAAGATCAGTGAGACGGGCAAGACGTTGATCGCAAACTCAATCAGGATGGAAATCGGTGCCTGCAACTCGACCAGCAGGCTTCGGATCTTTTGGAAAATATTTCCCAAGACCAACAGCAAACTCAGCAGCACGATGGCAAAGAGCGTGCCGGACAGAATTTGACGTCCGATGTATCGGTCCGAGATTCGCATGGGATGAAGGGTTCAGCTTGGCGTGGAGGCGGCAGGGTGTCGAGCGATCATCTAGGGGGATGACGTTTGACTTTGCCCGACGACGAACCCGGTCAGAACGGCTCCGGCCGAAAGGGTGGCGATGAAAGCGGGCAGATGGAGTGCGATGAGGAGATAAGCGAGCGAAGCAGCCGCGGCGGCAACCATGGCGTAGGGGAGCTGGCTGATCACATGGTCGATGGGGCGGCAGCCCGAGGCGAGGGCGCTGACGACGGTGGTATCGGAGAATGGACTGCAGTGATCACCAAAGACCGCGCCGCCAAAGACCGCACCAATCACGCTGGGGGCGAAGGCGAGAGCGGCGTCGCCACCATCGGAATCGCTGAGGACCTTGAGGGCTAGCGGCATTAAAAGAGCCATCGTTCCCCAGGATGAACCCGTCGCGAAGGCGGTGAGCGAGGTAACGGCAAAGACGGCCAGCGGCAGCCACTGGGGTAAAAGCTGGTCGCCAAGAAGGAGCTGGATCTGTTTTGCCGCACCGGATTGCTTGAAAACGCTGCCGAGGCACCAGGCTAGGATCAGGATGACGACTGCTGGCAACAAACCGGCCGCGCCTTGAAGCATGGCTGCCCCAAATTCGTTACGGCGCTTCGGTGGGTAGCAGGTCCATGCGGTGATAAGTCCTCCGATGGCGCCACCGACGAGAGCGAAGGGCGTGCCCTTGCTGCTCGCGGCGACTCTCCAGGCGTCGAGGGAGAACAGATCAATTGTCGCGCTCGACCAGATTTGCAGCGAAATCATGATGGAAAGGGCGAGTCCGGCGAGCGGCACAAGCACCCGCCACGGAGCGGTGGCCACGCTGGATACCTCATCGAGCGTTTCGAGGTTCCCGTTAAAACGCCGCATCGCGCCGGGTTCCCAGTTTCGAAAAATCGCAAGTGGCACGAGAAAAAGCGTGAGCAGGCAGTAGGGGTTGGCCGGGATGGATCGGAAGTAGAGTTGGTAGGGCTCGCCGCCGGGTAGGTTGTCGCCGATGAGCGTGAGCTGAAAGGCGATCCAAGTGGAAATGAAGGCGATGCAGGCGACAGGTGAGCTCGTCGAGTCGACCACCCAGGCGAGTTTTTCCCGTGAAACGCCGATGCGATCCACGGCGGAACGGGAGATTCGGCCCATCAGCATGCTGTTCGCGAGGCCATCAAAGAAACAAAGCAGGCCGAGTCCGTAAACCGAGCCGAGCACTCTCCGTTCGGGGCTTTTGCTACCGTGGAGCATCTTTTTCAGAAGCGCCGCAAATCCTCCGGATGCCTCCAAGACGCCGGCGAACGAGCCCAGCA
Organism: uncultured Haloferula sp.; assembly: GCA_964628795.1. Classification (GTDB taxonomy): domain Bacteria; phylum Verrucomicrobiota; class Verrucomicrobiia; order Verrucomicrobiales; family Akkermansiaceae; genus Haloferula. The sequence goes on from CAZVMS010000189.1 coordinate 30,727, forward strand.
GAAGCGTGAAAACCAGGGCGCTGACATGCCAGGTGCCGTCGAGTGCCGGGAAAAGGTGCTCGGCCACGGCGATTCGGACCGCCTCGACCGGGGATCCACCGCCGAGCACTAGGCATCCGGCGATTACGCCTGCCCCGAGCCCAGCGGCGGCGTGGCGAGTGAGAAGAATCACCGCGAGGGCGGCAATCACCGGCCAGAAGGGGGCCACGCCGGCCAAGCCGGGGACAAAAAGCACCATCCAGCTGCCCGCGAGCAAGCCGATTCCAAGCAACAACTGTCGCATGAGCGAGGCTTCCCGCTCATGCGGATTCTTGCAAGACCCTATTCGAAAAGCCATTCGGGCAGGGTGATTTTCGAATTTTTAGTTGAAGCGGGCGGTCTGCAGAGGGTGCCGAGGGCTTGCGGGAGGTGCGCAGCGCCTTTCACTGGGAAAAATGGCCCAGCACCCTGACTA
>CAZVMS010000190.1:0-5816 GCA_964628795.1 uncultured Haloferula sp.
ATGTCCTTGTAGTTCTGGCCGACCTCGCGGTAGTAGTCGGGGTCAGTGAGGGCTTCAGCGGTGGTATCGAGGTAGAACTTCGGATTCAGCCAAGTCTGCTGCCATACCTCCCAAGAATACCCACCACCGACATCAATCGAATTGATTGGATCGCCGCCGAAGGCACGATAGAGATTGTGGCCATCGACCGCTCCAAGTGGATCACGGGATAGCCAACGGCCCCAGTCCGGCTTGTACCAACGCGCACCATAGTCAAGTAGACCAGTTAGATCATCTTGAGCGCGGGTTGAGAATCGGAATGGATTGGCTCCCGCATAAGGTCCGGTTGCCCGGATCAAGTCCCCGAATGGTCCGTATTCGTAATTCGCACTAACGCTTCCTGTCGTGCCATTGACAAGGCTGACGACATTTCCATTTCCATCAGCACAGGCGAAATGAGTGGTATCTGCCGCATGATCGTGGACGGCAAGCAGGCCACCGACGCCTCCAGCGAGATCGGGTGTATTGCTGACATCCAGCCCCCAGAGGTAGGACTGAATCACCTGATTCGATCCATCCAGCTTCACTATCCTTCGAGTGCTCTCAAATAGATACTTCTCCGTCGAGACGACCGAGCCACCGCTGGCATGATAGACCTGACGCTGAATCCGCCGTCCTGAAGCATCGAAGGTGTAGCGAACCTCACGGTAGGGTACACCGGAAAGGTTGCGGACCGCCTTGATCAGCCGATTCTCAGCATCCCAAGTGTAGGACCAAAGCCCGTCAGTGAGCAGATTGCCGTCGAGGTCATAAGTCGGCGTGACTGAGGCGGGTGCGGTAAGGATATGCCCTGTCATGGTGTCTCCCCCCTGGGCAACCGCAACTTCAGTCCACGCAGCGGATGAAGAGTTCGCGGAAGTCACCTCGGCTCGGAAATAGTCGGCGCCTTGAGTTGTCACAGGGGCGCTGGTGCTGCCGTTGACGGTCACGGTGGGAGCCGTGGGCGAGCGTCCAATCACATCGAAGGTCGCCGGAGTGGACAAACTCGATGGCTGATTCAAATCATTCTGTGGACTGGCAAATGAACGACGCCCTGTGCCGGAGCTGTTACCTCCGGTTTCATAGGAAAGTCGATTGCCCGCATTGTCGGGTGTGACTCGGAACTGTTGCCCGGCGTAGGGAGTGGTCGATGAAGGGAGCTTCTTATCAGCGACTTCCAGTTCTCCGCGATCATTGTAGTCATAGTCCCACCAAGACCCATCAGCCAAGGTGGTCTTCTCACGGCGATTCATCACATCCAGTTCGTAGGTATGGGATGCGATCAGCGAGGGTCCTCCGACTGAAATTGCGGTGAAGTGTCGCGTTTTTTCGAGACGGTCCAAGGAGTCGTAGGTACGGATATTGCCAAGCAATGGAACCCCTTCCGTTCGGAACAAGACTTCACCCACAAGATTCGAGTTCGGACGGTAGACGTAGTGCACGTCAGCGTAGCCCGCCTCCGCGGCATCTCCGAGACCCACGTCAAGCAGGCGACCGCTGCCGGGTTCATAGTCCAGCGAACTTTCGTAGAGCGTTGTGCCCGAGAAGGTCGCCGTCGTTCCGCTGTGGCGTCCGAATAGATCGTGCCCTACAGTCAAGCTGATTCCGGATAGGACGCCGGAGCCAGTGGTCGTCACTGTCGAGACAAGACCACCCGCCGTGTGGGTCATTGTCCGGGTGCCCGACGCGTCGGAAATCACTCTTACACGGCCTCCGCGATCTGGCGTGAATGAAACCGGAGGAGTCAGACCGTCGTTGTAAGATCGGCTGGTTTCGATCCCTGTGGAATCGTAGCCGTAGGTGGTCTTTACCCGGCTGCCGCTGACCAGCCGCTCCCATTCCCGAGTGTGGACACTGCCATTATCGCGCCATTTGTAGATCGTACGCCTGTCCTGCGGATCTGCAACATAATCCAAAAGACCTGTTGCAGGCGTCCGCTGGTAGGTCGTGGCATCTGCAGCCCCTGTAGTCGCCGACGGCCAAGTAGATGCGGTCCATCCAGTTCCAGAGCGATAGGACTTTGTTTTGAACAGATCACCGTAGTTGTCATATTCCCGTTCCACGGGCCACGTTGCTTCACCCCATTCTCGGATTGCCTGACCGCGCCCGTTGTATTCAAACCAGGTGCTTTTGCTCTCAGCGTTCTCGATTCGTTTAATCTGACCAGCATTGACGTGATTCGAGGGGTAATACTCGTAGGTTGTCGTCCGGGGGAGCGCTTCATCGGTCACCGTGTGAAGCAGTCCTTGTGCGTTGTACAGGCGGGTCGTAACGCTACCGGTGCGCGCCGCCGTGGTCTTCCAGAGGCGTTCCAACCCATCGTAGTCGAAGGTCTCAGCCGCCGAGTCGCCTGTGGTCTTGCGGCTTCTGAGAAGGCCATTGACCGATACCTGCACAGATTTGTCAGCTCGGTCACTGCGTGAAGTTTCAGTGGTGATTGTCTTGTTGGGGCGATCAATGGATTGGGTGGCGATGGTTTCGACGCCGTGGGCATCGATCTCGATGACTTCCGATGAAAATCCGTTGGCGTTTCCACTCAGACGCACCTTTGTCACCCGGATCGGGGTAGCGGTTGCGCTGCCATCCGACTGGTATTGGCTCACTTCGCGAACCTGATACCAAAGCCCTCCGATCTCTTCGTAGCGGTGGTCGTACTCGACGATTGGATCGGTCGATGCAGGGTCAAGGATATCAGCCGTGCCGCCTAGGTCCCACCCTTCGCGGAACAGCATGCCCAACGAGTCGTATTCATAGAGCCGTGGGGCAAGACTCACTGATGCACTATCGCTCTCCTTGGCAACTAGGCCGCTCGATCCGTACTCCCAGGATCGAGTGATTGTCCCAGTGCCCGACGGAGCCGGAAGCTCACGCTCAACTTCTCTCTCAAGCCAGTCCTTGGTGAGTTTGCGAAAACGGACGTTCCCGCTCGTGACGTCCGACACCCTAACCCACTGCTGGCCATTTCCTGAATCGATCCCATAGGTAAAGTACTTCGGAATCACTCGCGAACCTGTGACATTGGTCACGCTGGCGATGCGTCCACCAGGCTGGCGTGTTTCAAGAACACTCGCCCCTCCTGGGTATAGAGTTTGCTGATCTCTTCCGCTGTTCGGATAGGTGAGCGACAGGGTTCGCCCCTGGGTATCAGTGATCGATGTATCGCGACCGAGAACGTCTTTTACTGAGCTACGAGTGAGGGTTCCTCCAATCGTCGTAGTCGCCGAGAGACCAGTGTAAGCCGTGCTTGCCGTCGGGCCGCCCGTCTTCGCATCGTTCGTTACCCGTCCGTTCAGATCCTTCGTGATGGTGTAGACGGCGCCTTCCTCGTCGGTTCGGGTTTCCGTGAGACCGTTGTAGGTCGATGACAGAACTATCCTTCCATCCTTCTCTACATCGGTTCGACGATGGTTGGCATCGAAGAAATAGTCCGTGACGGTGGCCGAATCGTAACTGCTCCCTCCGGTGTAGATTTTAGTCTCTTCCTGAAAGACCTTGCCGCAAAGACACAGAATCCGGTGACTTCGGGTCGTTTTGTCTGCGATCCCATCAGGAGAGGCCGTGGTGCCCTGAGTTCGCGTCTCTTTCCGGGTCATTCCGCTGGCCGAAGCTGTGAAGGCCCTCGTCGTCTGATCGAAATCACCCATCTCATAGGTCCAGGTGATCTTCTCCCCCGAACTGCTGGTGGATGAGCGGGGAAGCCCTCGTAACTCCTCGGAGGCTGTTTCGTGGTAGGCCTCCTCCTCCGACTGCTCGTAGGTAGTCGCATCGGAATACTCCTTGATGCTCGTCCGCAGAACTGGCTCGCCGCCCACCGTTTGGGATGTATAAGTCCGGACAGTTTTTCCCACGGTACTCCCGAGAATCCTTGTTTCGGTTGTGCCGAGGAGGTCCTTATCGTAGGTCACCATCGCGTCCGGCGCTCCAGTGGGAAGCGGTGCTACCGGATCACCTTGATAGGTATGAATTTCGACGACGCAATTCGTGTCTGTGGCAGTCCACGGATTCGCTGGAGCACCCTCATAAGGACGGTAGGTCTTGGCTAGGGTGCCGTTCGAATTGTATTGGTAGCGTACCCAACTCCCATCCGGATAGCACTCGACAAGCGGTTTACCTACCACACCGCCGAACTCGTCTTTCCAGTCAGCATTGGGATTACCTCCGGAGTTGAAAATGTGGGCGAACTCGGTCCGCAGCTTGTCGTTGGTCCCAGCTCCAAACCAGTCATCCTGGTAGATTACAACCTCTCCCATGCCCTCACTAGCTGGATAGAGCGCCGCCACCTTCGACGGCACGAAAGTAGATTTTTCAAATGACTTGGCTACAACGGTTGAGTTCCGGGTCACCGTGATAGTCTGATCGCGAGTATCTGCTACACCCTGATTGCTTCCAAAGGCAATGTTCTGTCCACCAACCGTAAATCCTCCTGGGGGCGCTGCAGTAACGGAACTCGAAAGAAACTCCGTTTCGACCCCCTCGATCCGGCGGGTCTCATAGTAATTGTTCCCATCCCGCCTGGCCTGCATCTGAACGGAGCTTACTGAGGCTCCATCCATGACTTCAGTTATCGATACGCCATACGAGAAGCTACCCACACTATTGTAGTAGTATTCAATGGTCCAAGTCGCATGCGGGTCACCTGTCGGATTGTAAAGACTACTTCCTGAGGGAGATTGCCCTAACACGGAAGCTGGACCGTAGAGCCGGAGTTCAAATTTTGTAAAGTTGATCGTTACGGCATCAACAAAAAGGCCCGGACTTTTGACCTGCCTAATCCACCCGTTAGCGTCAGTCCTAACATCGACGCCTGTCTTCGCCCGATCCACTCCTTCGTAAGAAAGAAACGAGCGGTTCACCACAAAAGGGTCGTTTAAAGGGTCAGGTATCCAGAGAGGTTGGTGAAAAATAATATCACCGGCAGTGACTGGTCGACCGTCTTCAGTTGCCGCCCCCAAGGGTATGATGAAGCGCGCGCTAGGAACTTCGGTATCGAGATAGGTATCTAAGTCGGCGTCCTCCCCAGAAACACCCGGACGCATATCTCCAGAAAAAGCTCCGCGACTTTCCACGAAAACCGGCTTGGTCAGCATGACCGAGGAAACCTTACCCGCCTCCCGGATAGGTCGAACAATTCGAAATCGGTGGTCGACTGCGGTGGTGTCAATATTGGACTGCACAAGGTCCAAACTATTTCCTGACTGCCAGCCGTTGCCGTCGCCGGCATTGATCTCGACCTTGTAGCCTTTCGGCATATTGACCGGCGCAACTTGGGAATGGAGAGAACCTACCTCAGAGTAAGCCGGAATTTTCGTCCAGTTCGCCTTGTACTCCTGCCCGGGAGTCACCGGCATGTTGAATGTCGCGCCCTGTGTGAACTGGCCCGTGCTGCTTCCTCCGATCGTTCGCCGAATCAGCGGATCATTGCCATCAAAAGGGACGTTATCCATCGGAGGCGTATTAACACCCCCGCCACCGACTTCCTCCATCTTGGAGCGAGTTGCCCCGTTTACACAGGCGGAGTTCCTGATATTCGCCGTCAGATTGCCGCTATCGTCCGAACCGTCGTCGTCGCAGATGGTGTAACCCACCGGGGAGAGACCAAGTGAAACGATTGCCACCAGGCCAATCGCTGGACCCTGGAAGGGAGTCAAATATCTGGGATTCATTGGAGAGGAGTAAAGACTTCGAGGCTTGCAACGGAGGTGGTGGTCGGATTGCTGTACTTCTCGCCGTCGCTCGAAGTGCCACCGTCGCTGTCGAACCTAAGAGGATCGGTTCCGAAGATCGCGACCTCGAAAAGA
>CAZVMS010000191.1:0-3122 GCA_964628795.1 uncultured Haloferula sp.
TCCTGAGTGATATTAAGTTGTTGAATTACAACATGTTGCGTCACGCCTTTTCAAGGTATTTATTTTATTTTCAATGAATGATTCATACGCAGGCTGGGACGTGTTTTCGGCCGGTCAGCGGCTTTTCGAATAGGGTCTAGCAAAGGAACCGGACCAGAATAAATAGGATGGTTTGGATGAACCCTCTGTTTTCAAGGATCCTACCCATCCCATCCATCCTGGTCCAAAAACCCCATAAGTTTCCCAGCCCCCTAACAGCCCGAACGACCCAATGAAACTCCAACAAGGCCAGCTCTGGAAAAAGGGCAACGAATACATCCGCATCGTCAACTGGGCGCGCCTCGACATCGAATACAAGCTCATCACCGACCTCGAAACCGGCGAAGGCACCTTCCACGAACTCACCAAAAAGGAGTTCTGCCGCCTCCTCAAAGGAGCCCAACTGATCGAACCTCTAACAGATGTCGGGGCCACTCTCCAAGAGCCGGACCTCTGACTTTAGTCGGTGCCTCAAAGAGTTACCTGATTTCGTGAGTTGGTTCGTCGCGATTGGTTCAAGGAATCAGATGACAATGTCTCCTCCGCCTTGGACCGGCAGTCAATCGATCCGTTTCACCCGGCTGGGAGCGGGGCCGATCGTGCCTCCCTCAATGAATGCGGCCTTGGTGAAGCTCCGGTGCCGGTCGTCCTTGCCGCTGGCGACATTGTCCGCCCAGCGCACGATACGCCGTGCCCATTGACTACCATCCCAGCTAATGTGTGCCACCATGGGGCGAAACCACGCAAATGCCGGGTCAGGATCGTCACAGATCAACGACACGTTATCCGGCGCAACGATGCCACGTTGCGTTAGGTATTGCTGGGCGGCTAGAAAAGTGTGAGCCTCCTCGATGATCAGCGCAGTGAGAGGGGTGTGCTGGAAAAGACTGGCCAGCAGACCTCGCAACCCCTCCGCACTCTCCCTCCAGTCCGGCAGATTGTAGGGGCCGTGTTGAATTCCGCAGGCTGCCAGTTCATCCAGAAAAACATTCTCAAACTCTCCCGGCTCGGGCTTGCGGCGAACCTCGCGCGCCAACATCACGATACGTTTGTGGCCAAGTTCGACGAGGCGTCGAACCGCCGTCCGCAACGCGGGCACCTTGTCGGGACCGGTGCTCGCGATCTCTATGCCACGGCGGCGTCCCGCAAGGGCGAACGTCGGTATTTCCTGCTGCGAAAACCAGAGCAGCACCTCGCGCGAGCCGGAAATGACCAGCCAGGCATCAGCCGGTGACCTCGACACAAACCGGGCGATCCTCTCGGTATTCATACCCAGCTCGACCAAACTCTTCGAGGCAAAGCGCGCCGAATGACCTGCTTTCATCAAACGATGCTGCGCGTCCCCATTATAATAGAACTTCGAATCGTCCGGCGCGTAGCGCAGAATTTGAATCTCTCAAATGCCAAGCCCTACTCGGTCAAAAAATAGTGAATCCTTGAAAAACAAGGGATTGATGGCGGCTATCGCTTTAGATTCCCTTACTAAAATCTCAGTTCCATCGGATATTTTTGGATTATTCTGTTAGACTCCAGAGCGATTTCTGGGCGCATCAGAGGTCAGATTCTCCCCCTTCCGGTCTCGCCAGGGTGAGGCTGGAATGGAGACAAACGATCCATGGACGGATGCGTCTTGGCAAGATAATGCCGATGGGAATCATAGCCGCGAAAACCCAGTTCACGTTTTTGCCTTGTTCACAACTGGCGTGAACAAGGCGGGATCCAAATCGAATGATCAGGTTTTATCGGAAATCGCTTCCAGAAATTCCTCCGCAGAAACTTGAGTAGGTTCAATCACGCAAGGGCTGCCTTCCGGTGGACGGAGATCAAACCATGCCTCCCCTTCCGATCGGGATCTCGGATTGTGGTAATGTTTCCTCAGCATGGCTTCCGAGCTTCCCATTTCCTCCGCTACCTGACTGAGGGATCTAACAACGGCATTCCGATATGATCCGTAGGAGTGCCTCAAGGCATCCTGGGGCCACCCTGTCTTGAAAACGACTTCACCCAGCCGTTTGGTTTCACCAATCTCAGCGAGGTTTTCCTCACACACTGCTCCAGTTTGCCCAGGGCGGATACCTGCCCATTCGAGCCACACTCGGGCGGTGGGTAACAAAGGAATTACCCGTGGCACACCAGTTTTCGCGACGACATCCGGAACTCGTATGCAGTCATCCTCCCAGTCGATTTCCTCACGTCGAATTCCCCGTTTAGATTTCTTCTTCGCACCCTTCTTGGTGGGTGGACAAACTTCCTCGGGACGGAAACCGCAAAATGCCAGCAGCACAATGGTGCTGCGGTGCTGTGGTTGAATCGCTGCTGCCAGAGCCATGAATTCGTCCAGAGTAATCACACGTCTTTCGTGTTTATCGAGCACAGCTTGAGGTATGCGCTCAGCAGGAGTCACCTCTTTCGGATACAGGGTTTCCATGATGCACCAGTTCCAGAAGGCCACGAGACTGGCTCGTGCGTCGTTACGGGTTTTCGGCTTCAGATGCCCCCACTGCTTTCTCCACCACCCGGTGAGTTCGTCCGATGTGATGTCGATCACGGTCTTGCCAGAAAATTTCTCTGCCATCAGCTCGACGTGTCTTTTTAGGTTTTGAAGATTCGGCGTGAGTTCACCCGCTTTCTCGATCTTCCACGTCATGAATTTGCGCACAGATTCAGAGACCTCGGCAGATTTTTGACGGCCAGCGAGGAATGCAAGGACAGCCTTTTCATCTTCGGAGCGCGTCTCACGATGGACAGCCTCCAAGAAGCGCAACCGTCCCGGAGGCAGCAGCGACCAAGAAAAGCTCCCGCTGAAAATGTGATCGAGCTTGTTTTCCGCCGCTGCTCTGATGTCGGCTTTCTTTACCCTCGTGACGTATTTCCACGCGCGAGACTCCTTGCAATACCATGCGAAACGCCAGCCGCATCGATGCGGATAGACTGTCAGATGGGAATGGCACGGTTTTAAGCAGCCTATCGGGAAGGATTTCCCCAAGAAATCAAGGAATTGTGATATGCTCGGCACCCTCAATCCGGCACCCTCAATCGCTACAGCCACAGGGATGTTACGGAATCAGGACCGCTCGGCTCCG
>CAZVMS010000192.1:0-30569 GCA_964628795.1 uncultured Haloferula sp.
CTGAGTGAAATTAAGTTATTGAATTACAACATGTTGCGTCACACCTTTTCAAGGTATTTATTTTATTTTCAATGAATGATTCATACGCAGGCTGCGACGTGTTTTCGGTCGGTCAGCGGCTTTTCGAATAGGGTCTAGCCAGCGGCGGACGGCTTCCAGCTCCGACGGGGTCGGCCCAGAATCCAGAAGCACCTCCCGCATGTCTTCCCAAAAGCTTCGATTGCCAGAGCGAAGACGCGCACATTTCCCTTGCCTGGCATTGCATGAAGGAGCCGGAGGCACCTTCTACATGGTCTTGATTAGATCCTCGAATGGTTGCTGGGACACTTGAAGAGCGCTGCTGGCGGTGGATGCTCAGTCGCCATGCTTCATAAAATTCGGATTTGACACGCCCTCAGAATCACATGATTTTCGTGCCACATGAAAAACGTGACGATTACCCTTGAAGACGACGTCTTGCGCTGGGCGAAAATCCGGGCGGCGTCTGAGGACACGAGCGTGTCGCGGATGCTCGGGGAGGAGTTGCGGCGCAAGATGCTCACTGAGCAGAGTTATGAGCTGGCGAAGAAACGCTTCCAGGGCCGCAAAATCACAGCCCTGAAGTCAGCAAACGATTCCTATCCATCCCGCGACAGCCTCTATGATCGATAACGTATTTGTGGATACGAACATTGTGCTTTATGCGAGGGATTCGTCCGAACCTGACAAGCAGGGCATCGCAAGCCGCTTGCTCGATGATCTCTGGGAAAATCGAAACGGGCGAATTTCCGTGCAGGTGCTGAACGAGTTCTTTGTCAATGCGACCCGCAAGCTGGAACCAGGATTATCAGCGAATGAAGCTTGGGACGATGTTGAGGCGCTTGGCGCGTGGAATCCGTTGCCTCTCGACATGCCGCTGCTGGTGCGTGCGAATGCCGTGCATGGACGGTATGGTCTTTCGTGGTGGGACTCGATGATTGTGGCTGCGGCGGAGGCCTGCGGCTGCAGCCGGATTTACAGCGAGGATCTGTCGAACGGCGCGGTCTACTTCGGAATCACCGTGGTGAACCCATTTCAAGAATCGACTTCATGAGGTCGAATCATGCCTGCGTGGCGGGCGGCACGCCGAGGCGGTCGGCGAGGCGGTCGGCGAGGCGGTCGGCGATGCGGTCGGCGATGCGGACGAGACCGGCGACCGAGGGCTCGTCGAGTTTCTTGATGACGCGCATGCGGTGAATCTTGACGTTCTGCTCGCCGGTTCCGAGGGCGGCGGCGATTTGCTTGTTCAGCTTTCCGGCGATGATGTGGGTGAAGACCTCCTTTTCGCGCGCGGTGAGGGAGTTGAAGCGCTGCCTGAGTTTACGGAATGTGTCGGCATCGGTGAGAGCCGACTGGATCGCGGGGAACAAGGATTCGTCGGAGACCGGTTTGGTGAGGAAATTGACGGCACCAGCCTGCATCGCACGGACGGCCATCGGTACGTTGCAACAGTATGAGGTAAACAGTACGCAAGACGGTCAAGCCACCATGGGCGTGGCCACCACCCGTCCCATGGATCGCATCGCCGCCGCCATGGGAGAGTTAGAAAAAGCCGACATCCTCTTCAAAAGCGCCGATGACATTCCTAACGGTGGCGTGCTCTGCGCCCTGCCCGCGCTATTGGCCATAGGTCTGCTGCGCCACGCCGAACGCCACTTCACCTTTCCCTCCGGCTACTTGCGAGCCGGACGCAAACCCTTCATCGACACCATCGTCGTCCGCCTCTGCGAAGAACTCAACGCCACTGAGACCCACGATCCCGGCACCAATCTACGCCTCAAATCCATCCCACTGAGGTCATCGCCTTTCCTCCCGGGTCAGGATGTCTGAGGCTACTATCTCAATAATGCGCCAGCGCCCCGTGAACAACGGCCACCACCCCCGCCATCCGCGCGATGAGATCGCTTTCACCGTCGAACAGGCCAGAAATCCGCCTCTCCACCTCTTCATAGAGCCTTGTTTTCTCGTGGGAATCAGGAATCACGCCGCGAATCAAAACCGGGTGCTGACAAACGCGTAATCCTACCTACTTTCAGGGGCGTGAGCTATCAGGTCTTCGCCCGGAAATACCGCCCGAAAACATTCGACGACGTCCTCGGACAAGATCACGTCGTCAAAACACTGCGCAACGCCATCGAACAGAAGCGTCTCGCCCACGCCTACCTGTTCGTCGGCCCGCGCGGCACCGGGAAAACCACCACCGCCCGGATTCTCGCCAAGGCCCTGAACTGCCCCGGCGGACCCAGGGCCGACTTCGATCCCGATAACGACCTCTGCATCGAGATCGCCGAAGGCCGCTCGCTCGACGTGCTCGAAATCGACGGTGCCTCGAACAACTCCGTCGACGACATCCGCCAAATTCGCGAAACCGTCAATTTCGCCCCTGCGAGAGGCCAGTTCAAAATCTACTACATCGACGAGGTCCACATGCTCACCAACCAGGCCTTTAACGCCTTATTGAAGACCCTCGAAGAGCCGCCGGAGCACGTGAAGTTCATCTTCGCCACCACCGAACCTCACAAGATCCTCGCGACCATTCTTTCCCGCTGCCAGCGCTTCGACCTCCGCCCGATTCCGGCGGACATCATCGCCCAGCACATGCTCCACATCGCGAGCAAGGAAGGCATCAGCCTCGACGAAGCCGCCGCTTGGGCGATCGCCAAAGGGGCCGATGGCGGCATGCGCGACGCCCAGTCGATGCTCGACCAGCTCGTTGCCTTCTGCGGCGATACCATTCACGAAGCGAACGTCCTCGATATCTTTGGCTTCACCGCGCGTGAAACCGTGGCCTCGCTGATCAAAGCCCTTCTCGCCCGCGAGACCCCGCGCGCCCTTGATGTCGTCCAGCGTGAAGCCGAGGCCGGACGTGAGCTGTCGCAGCTCCTCAACGAACTCATCGGCTGCCTCCGCGCCCTGCTCATCGCCGGCCTCGATGCCACCACCAGCGCCGAAGGCATCCCCGCCGAAATTTGGAAGAACCTAACAGACGCCGCCGCCGGCTACGCGCCCGACCGTATGCTCGCGGTCATTGACGTCTTCGCCGAAACCGAAGGCCGCATGCGTTGGGCAACCAACAAGCGCCTCCACCTCGAACTCGGCCTCATCAAAGCGATCCAAGCCCTCGGCGAGATCCGCATTTCCGATCTCATCAGGGTCCTCGGCAGCACCGCCGATCAGTTTCCCGCAAGGGGCGGGGACTTACAGTCCCCGGACAACCCCCGCACCACTCCCCAGAAGCCCAAGCTTCCAGAGCCCGAGCCTACCACTCCAAAGGCTGAACAAATACCAGCCCCGGTCGAAACGCCCGATCCGGTTCCCGTCTCCACGCCAGCTCCCAAACGACAGGCCAGCAGCCCACTCAATATCGACGCCCTCATCGAGGCCGCCCCCGAAGTGGCCGACGAACCGCCGGCTCCGGCCAAACAACCAGCCCCTGAACCCGAGCCCACCCCTGAGCCCGAGCCCGCCAAACCGGAAGAAGACGATTTCTATCAGGACCCTCTCATTCAAAAGGCTCTGACCATGTTCCAAGCCACTCTCAAATAAACCACCTACCCATCATCCTATGAACCTCGCAAAAATGATGAAGCAGGCCCAGCAGATGCAGGCCGGCATGCTCGCCAAACAGGAACAGCTCGCCAACACCGACTTCGAAGCATCCGTCGGCGGAGGAAAAGTCACCGTCATCGCGAATGGCTCCGGTGAAGTCAGATCGATCACCATCGACCCCGCCGTCGTCGATCCCGAGGATGTCGAATTTCTTCAGGACCTCGTTCTCAAGGGCGTCCAGGAAGCGATCGCCAAAGGCAAAGAAGCCACCGCCAAGGAAATGAAAGGCCTCACCGGCGGCTTGGGCATCCCCGGGATGTGAGCCCGGGAGCCCCAGCCTTCTTCCACCAGCCCGCTCCACTGAGAGCCTTTCTTCCCCAAAAAAGAGTCGCCGATCACCCACAAACTTGAAGTTTAAAACTTCAAGTTTAAAGTTTCCGACCAAGCGGTCGTATGCGCACCACCCCATTCACCCGACGCATCGGCTGGCTGCTCGTCGGACTGTCGCTGGTGCTGCATTTGCTCACCGTCTTCGCCTTCGCCCGCCAGCCCGACAAACTGGCCGCCTTCACCGTCATGCCGATCTGGATTTGGGGAACCCTCGGCCTGACCTTCTCATCCGCGGCGTTCTACTTCCTCCGCGCCCCGCTCTCACTCGTCGTCACCGCCATGTGGGCGCTGACGATTCTGTTAGTTGCCGATGAAGCCCGTGTGATCGCCAATCTAACAACGCCCTCCCCACAGCCCGGCAAGCCCGAGCCGTTCAATGGAGAACTCCCCATCCGGGTCATCACGCTGAACGTCTCCCAATTCCGCTTCGGTGATCCCTCGAACGACATTGGTGATCCCTCGAACGACATTGCGGCCTGGGACCCGGACATCGTGATGCTGCAGGAAGTCACCCCGGCTCAGGTCAAAAAGATCGCCGACCGTCTTTACGGCGGCACTGGCGACTACCGCGCATTCGCATTAAACGGCGTCGTCACCCGCTGGAAGATCAAGCGAGAAGTCCGCAACCCCGATCGCAACTTCATGTTTTTTAATCATAACGTCACCATCGGACACCCTAAGAATGGCCCGATCGAGGTTGCCAACATCCACCTTTCTTCCGCCGCCACCGACCTCCGACTCTGGCAAAAGCAGTGCTGGCGAAACCACCGCGACAACCGCAAAAAGCGCCAACTTGAAATCGCCGTTGCCCTGAGGATCCTCGAAGACACCACCTCCTTTCCGACCTCCCAGCCCGTTATTCTCGGCGGCGACTTCAACGCCCCTCCCACCGATCCCATCCAGCGCCTGATCGAGCGCGACTTCGACGACGCCTTCCACATCGCCGGCACCGGATGGGGCGACACCTTTCAGCGCCGTATCCCGATTCTCCGCCTCGATCGCATCCACGTCACCCGCCAGTTCACCCCCATCCGCTGCCGCGCCGTCACCACCCGCCACTCCGACCACCGCATGGTCGTCGCCGATCTCCTGCTGAATTGAGCAAGCCAGACCGCTGAGGTCAGCGACCATTCCCACAGCCCCACCCCATCATTGACCCACCCAGCTGATCCCCTCATCCTCACGACGCTTTGTCCCACCACTCCGCACATCCCGCCGAGCACCCACCCGAAGCCATTCGCCACCGTCTCTCTTCGGGTGTTTCATGATTGTAGGTTCACACACCATGCCATCCATGCCTGATCAACTTAGCGACCTCATCATCGGAGCCGTCATTGGCGCCTGGCTGCTTGCGATCGCAGGCATCCTGATCCTGCGCCACCACTACAACCGCCGGATCGAACGTATCGGCGAAGCAAGCTCCGAAGAAATCCTCGCCGAGCTCAAAACCGCCTACCAACCCGCACCCCGAGTCCACATCCAGACTCAGACGGAATACCTTCCTTTCCTCATCGAGAAAATCCGCGAAAACATCGACTCGGGCCTCGGTGACGACCAAGTCCAACTCCTGCTCGAACGCATCGAAAACCACCGACTCGGCGACGAACGTCAGGCGATGTTTCCGATCGAATCTTCAAGAGGATGCAGCGAGCTCCGACTCAGTTGGATCTGCGACGAACAGCAACGCATCGACCTCCACATTCAGGGCGAACCGACGATCATCCGCGCACTGCGTGATCTGAAGAAAAAGATCCCCAAAGCCACCATATGCAGCCAGACAGATCGCTCTTGATCGAAATCGCTCTTCTGCCCTTTCAGTTTCCCGCGTTAATCAGCGCTTCCGCAAAAGCCGTGCCCAAGCGCTTCTGTCCTTCCGTGTCGTAGTGGACATCGTCGGAGTGCTTGGGAAAGTCCGGCCACTCAGGATTCATTGAAGTTGGAATCATCGTCGTGTGCGCCACGCTTCTCGTCACATCAAGCATCGCTTTCCGAACCACTTCCAGCCCGCCTGGAAAGCTCTTCTCTCCTTGAAACGGACTGTTCACCTGCCCGAAGACAAACGCCAGATCAGCTTGCCCAAGATCCTTGCGGTAGGCGAGAATCAGATTTCGAAGATTCACCTCATAACTGGCCGCAGGAATCTCATGCCGGGTATCGCTCTCCCCCTGCATCCAAACCATGCCCACAAGGCGATAGCGGTGACCCGCCCACCTCAGCTTCTGCAGCTGCGCATTAATGCTCACAAGATGCTCGCGGTAGAGCTTCCTTTGCTGTCGTTCTTTCCCAAACTCATAGCCTTTGGCCTTTTCCTCCTGCCACTCAGGACTCCACGCTCCATGAAGCGATGTTCCACTTAGCGCTGTCTTGATCAGCAGGAAATGACGATCTGGAAACTTTTCGGCCATTCTCAAACCAACGAACAACTCCGGCCCGAACTCTTGAACATGGCGCTCCTTACTCCGATAGGAAAGCGGCTGATCCACCCGGCCGTTCGTACTGACGCGCACTCGCTTCGATGCATCTTCGAGGCGCTTCTTAAGCGAGCGATCCAACTCGCGATAAATGCCCTTTCCCTGCATGTTGGACTGCCCGCCAAGGAGCACCACCTGCACTTCCCTCTGAGCGGCACAGGACGCCAGCGCAAGAGTAAGCAAGCCCGCCAGCAGGGATGAAAGTTTCGCTCTCACCAAGTCTCTAGGAATCGACCGCCGAATGCTTCCGCAACTCCGACGCAACCATGCGAGGCAAAACCCAACCGGTGACGAGGAAGATGGTGGTGGCCATGCTGATCAACATGGGACCGACACCGCCAAAACGCAGTGCCGCCCATGCTGCAACTGCCAGAATGAAGGTTTCCATCAACTGGACGCGAGCAAGCCGGTTCACCTTCCCGACACCAATCATGAGCGAGTGGTTGAGATGACGCCAAATGTGAGCCACCGCATAGACACCATAAGCGGCGAGCATCCCGCGACTGATATTTGAAAAGCTCTCACCCAGCCACAATTCAAGCGCCCAAGGACCAATCAAAACCAGACCCGTCGCAGAGCACAGCGCGAAGCCAGCTCCATAAAGATAGAGTCGATTTGAAGCATTCCTCGCCCATCGGCGATCCTCGCGCGCGATCGCTTCAGCGACCGCCGGCCAAGTCGGTCTGCTGATCATAACGACGAAGCCCATCTGCATCACCGTAAGGGAAACGAAAATGCCGTAGAGCGCGACCATCGACGGCCCCGACTCGTGACCGACCATCCAGCCACAGAGGTTGTATTCGACCATGCCGGTGAGGAGGCAGCAGGTCGAGAATGCGAGACCATCACCAAAGAGATGACGGGCGACGCCTGGCTTCACGTGACGAGGCGAAGGGATCAGATCGCGATGCTTCGACCAGAGAGCGATCGTATTGAGCAGCTTGGCAATGACGACCGCTCCATGAATCGCGAGCACGAGAAACCACACCTCCTCGATCTTGAAAAACCCTACCCCGATCGCAACGGCGGACGCGGCGATGATATTCCCGACAGCACCCCAGATATTCGTCGCGGCCACTTCAAGCAACCCCTCACGCAATCGATCTGTTAGATTCAGCACGAAAAGCATTAAGAACAGCCCCAGCCCAAGCCACAGCGCCGGACGCATCACCGGATCAAGCCCTTCAAACTTGTCGCCGAACATCGTCGTCAGTGGCACGGTCGAAAGCACCGTTGCCAAGGTGGCACCTGCCATGAGAGCAAGCCCGACCATCATGAAGAAAGCGGTCGAGGCAAGCTGCTTGCGGCTCAGCGCATCATTGGTGGCATTCGCTTTTGAAAGCCCGTGCGCCAAGGCCGGACCAATGCCGATTTCCAAAAGGGCCACCGTCGCCAGCGCCAAGCTGACGCTGTTGTAGATTCCAAATTCCTCCCGGCCCATCACCCGCACGGCAATGGGGATGGCAAGAAATTGCAGAAGAATCGTCCCCGCCTTGGAGAGAAACGATGTCAGCACCGCCAGTCGGATCGAGCGATCGCGCCGCTTGGCGTGGGTGAGCGTATCGTCTTCCATCGAGTCGTGCGGCAGTGAAGTCGATGGATCTAACCGCGAATGGACCAAGTTGGACACGAATTTTCTTGGGATAAAAAGCCCGGAGCGTTGCCCCGGACTGGTATGAATCATCCCCTATGGGGAAAAGGAATCAGCCACAACGATTCAGCAGGCACCTTTGCGCTTCACGAAGGTCATCACCATGATCTGGAAGTCGAGAAGGAAGTTCCACCTCTCGATGTAGTCGAGGTCAAACTTGACACGCTCATGCAGGCAGGTATCGCCGCGCAATCCATTGACTTGAGCCCAACCGGTAACACCTGGCTTAACCTGGTGGCGCACGTTGTAGTGACGGATCTCTTCTTTGAATCCATCGATCAACTCCGGACGCTCCGGACGGGGCCCAACGAGACTCATGTCTCCCTTGATCACGTTCCAGAACTGCGGGAGCTCATCAATGTTCCACTTGCGCATGAACGCTCCGACTTTGAGACGGCGTGGGTCGTCCTTGACGGTCCAGCCCGGACCGCTACCGGCTTCGGCATCGGGTTTCATGCTGCGGATTTTCAGAATATCAAAGGGTGCTCCATTGAGACCAATCCGGCGTTGGCGGTAGATCACCGAACCGCGTGATTCGAGATAAACTGCCACCGCAAAGAAGGCCATCACCGGCGCGAAAACTACGAGCCCGACCACGCCACCCACGATATCGACGCAACGTTTGGCGACGTTGTTGAAGGCGTGGTGAAGCGGCATTCTGCCCACCCCAAGAACCGGCATTCCGTGGATACTTTCAAGCTGGAGACCTGAAACCAGCACCTGAAAGCAACTTGGAATCAATTTGAAGTCGACAAACTCCTTACCACAGGTCTCCGCCAAATTGAGCATCGCCTCACGCTCAAGCGAACCATCGACCACCATCACGAGATCGGCGCCAGAGTCACGAATAATGCTCCGAATATCGTCGAATTCACCCAAAACCGGAACACTCGAAGGTGGCTCGCCAGCGGACTCCTGTTTGCCACTCTTAACGATACCAAGCATGGAAACTTGGTGGGCGCGCCCCTCAGCAAAACGCTGCACGGCACGCTCGCACTCGGCATTCCAACCGACAAAAATCGCCTTCTGACGCAAAGTATTGGCAATCCCCTCCTGCCGGACGATGCAATAAAGAATCCAGCGCCATGCGATCAGCGATACGAGTGCAAAACCTGCGCCAATCAAGCAGTACATCCGGCTGATCGAGGGATCAACTTTGAATACCAGCGTGAGCCCAAGAAACGCAATCAGCCAAATCGAACAGGCCTTCAAGATCACGCCCACCGTCCGACGGATCGCGAGGTAGTTGCGCGGATCGTGCAAGCGGAAGTCGACGAGCAGAAACATAAGGAACCCTGCGCCGAACAAAACGTGACCAAGGTAAGCATTCAAATCAATGGTCGATCCGTGAACGACACCCACATCGCGGACTACCGTCTCAAAGCGTACCATGTAGGCGGCAAGAAGGCTCATTAAGACGACGGCGGCATCTCCGAGGAAGCTCAGCGCCACCAGCTTCTGGTGGGCAACCCAAGGACGATGGCGATGTCTCAGCGAGTAGGGCCGAGAAACCGAAATATCAAGGTGTGGCGGGCGTACGGGGGAAGCGTCCACCACCTCGAGTTGAGGGGATTGATTCATTTGGGGGGGATTGGGGGGTGAATGGAGACAGCTTAAACCGACGGGTAGCGGCTCAAAATGTCACTTATGTAGCGAGGTCGGGAAGTTGGCAGCTATGCCTTCTTCCCGACCGGAAAGGGGATCGTTGGCGAGGCCTTTTCGGAGGCGTCAACCTCTTCGGAGGCCTCAACCTGTTTTGACTCTGCATCAACCGAGGTCTCTAGGCTATTACGTGAAACCGTAATGTTTGGACCCGGCCCGGATTTATCCTGCGGATGGCCCATATTCCAGACAAATCCTACCAAATTCGCACCGGTCGAGCGCAGTAGCTCGACAGACTGTCTCAGTTCACGGCGGTCACCACCAGCTTCGCTCACCACAAGACAGGTCCGATCCGCATAGCGGGCAATCGCCTGAGCATCGCTCGCCGACAAGACGGCCGGGGCATCGATAACGACGCGATCGAACCAGCGATAGGCATCTTCGAGGAGCGCTGGGAAGCGGGTTCCGGAGAGCAGTTCCGCAGCATTCTCCTTGAGATCCCCTGAAGACATCAGGAAAAGTTTGGGAACGGTCGTACGGAAACAGCCCTCGGCCGCCTGGGCTTTTCCTCCGAGGAAATCACCGAGACCACGCTTGGCATGACCTTCCATGAGATGCTCACGACTCAGACCAGGCTTCCGCATGTCCGCATCGAGCAACAGCGTGCGGTATCCCTGAATCGCCAAGGAAACGGCGTAATTCATTGCACATAAGGACTTCCCTTCACCACGGCGGGCACTCGTGAAAAGCGCGATTTGCAGATTTCCGTTGGCAGATGGAGGCACCATCATCGCACGAAGTCGGCGGAAAGATTCGGCTCCGGCGGAGTTCGGCTCCGTGAGCAGCACCATGCTGTCCGGATCGCCGAGTGCAGGCACCCGCGTAAGCAGCGGGAGACCCGTCGCCCGACTGACGCCGGCGGTATCGCGCACCCGACGGTCGACAACTTCCAACCCAATCACACCCACCAAGCCAAAGAACATACCGCCAATCGCCACCAGTGGCACAAGCAGTACTTTGCGGGGACTGTGGGCTTTTTCAGGCGCGAGGGGTCGCTCGCGCCAGCTGAGCACCGACGCCGGAACCGCCGCGGCCAGACTTGTCTCACGGAGCCGCTTGGCTACCGCGGCATGCAGCTCGCGATCGGCTTCCGCTTCGCGAGTCAGCTTGGCAAAACCAGCCTTCACCCCTTCCTCATCCACTGCGGATTCGCGGGCGAGGGCGACTTCGCGCTCAAGCTTATTCTGATTTTCTACCGCGATCCGATAGCTCTTGTGGACAGCCTCTCCGGCTGTCTTGACGGCAGCATCAAGTGCCGTCTTGAGGCCGGCGATCTCGTTCGCTGTCTCCTTGTAAGTCGGGTGCTTGTGGAGGTAGCGCTCCTTCACACGCTCAAATTCCACTTCCTTATCGCGCAGGCTACGGACGAGCGAAAGCACCTCGGCCGAATGTTCACTCGTCCCCAGACCCGCGAGCGCATGCGGATCGTCGGCATCGAATTTTTCGAATGCCTCAAACTCCGCCTCAAGCCTCATCCGCTCCCACTTGGCCTGAGTCAACTGCGTACTCAGCGTGGATAGCTCGTTGCCCTGATTGGCTCCGCCGCCCCCATCATCCAGACCCGGAAGCTCGCTTTTTTGGCGGAATTCCTCAACCCTGCGCGACGACTCCTCCATCTGCTCACGGAGCCTCGCCTCTTCGCGAGCCAAGCCAACGCCCGCTAGACGAGTGATCTCTTCAACACGCTCCTCGCTGACCTTCTCATACTCGGACACGATCGATTGCACCAAGTCGCGCGCACGCTCTGGATCCGTATCCTCTACCGTGACCGCAATGTTCCGGCTGCCACGTACCAGCTCGACGCTCACCCGGTCGGAAAGAATCTCAAGCACCTCCTGCTCGGTCTTGGCATCTTGAGAAAATGTCGGATCGCCAACAAGACGGTGTTTCTCCATCACACGCAGCAGAATGGTGGTCGAATTCATATCCTGCGCCACCGAGTGCATCTGCTCCAAGTCGCGTGACTCCTCGGATGCAATCGCCTGAATTTCAAGGATCTGAGGAGCCTGAGTACTGACATATACCGAACCCGTCGCAAGATACTTCTTCGGCATCTTCGAAAACACCGACCAGCCAGCCACCCCGGCGAGTAGACCGAAAACCACGATAATCCAGCCACGACGAACCAACACACCCACGAAGCGCGATGGCTCAATCTTGGGCAGGTAGAAAGTGGGGTCATGTGCCGGACCTTGGCCAGGTGCCGCCACAGATGTCTCTTCAGACCGTCCTATTCTGTTTTGAGGTGACTTCATGTTCGCAGTGGAGGTTTAGAACAGACTTTCGGGAACGTTGATGATGTCGCCGTCTGAAAGCGGGAGGTCTTTCAACCGCCCTGAAGCGATGTCTCTAAAATTGATCACCATCGGCTCCTTTGAATTCCGTCGGGTCAGCGTGACTTTCTTGCTGTTGGCGATCCGTTGAAGACCACCTGCCATGCCGATCGCTTCCGCCATGGTCAGCTGACGGTTCGGATCGAGGCGAAAAACACCAGGACTCTGAACCTTGCCCAGCACCGTCACCGTCTTGCGAACCCGGTCGACGATCGAAACCGTCACCTCGGGACGGACCAAATAGCCGTCACGCAATTTTGCCTCGATCACCCGAGCCGCCGAATCCGTCGTCAGTCCGGCCAGCCTTACGCTCCCGATCAAGGGCATCGACAGCGTGCCGGCCGTCGAAAGCTGACCACGGGTTGTTAGATCGTCTTCGCGAAAAACGCGGATCTCAAGGCTGTCGCGGCTGCCGATCGTCCCGGAGGCGTTGGCATTTTCCTGGGCAAATCCCAACGGTGCGCCGAGCAGCGTCAGCAGAATCAAAGTGAAGAATTTAAGGTTCATTGAACAATGGGGCTCGGGGCTCAGAAGTCGTATGCAGCACTCACGCCAACCTGATGATTGGTGTAGCCAAATCCGGCTAGATTCGATTGGTCTTTCGAGAATTGATAATAGTAGGAGGTCCGGAAGCGGTCATTCACTTCATATTCTACGCTCGGGCGGACAAAATAGATTTCATCTTTTCGCCCAGCCGTGCCCGGCCCGGAAACCTGCGAGTAGGAGGCCTTTTCATAACCTAGCTCCAGTCGACCAAGCCATCTGTCACTAAAACGCTGGGAAATCCCGGCAGCAATTCCGGTAATACGATAGTTTTGCCCGGTAAGAAAGGCCGAAACTTCCTCGCGGCGGTAGCCTCTGACGAAAAGCTTGGTTCCCGCCATCGCCTCCCAGTCAAAACGCAACTCGCCAACGGGATAGCTGTCCGAACCGTTGTCAAAAGTCCGGTGCTCGGCACCGAATTCGAGGTCGATCGAAATCTTCTCACGCGGCTTCCAAGCCAGCTGCGCCGTCACCCGCTGGAATGTCTGATCGCCTGTGCCATCGACTTCGGCACGACCGATGCGGTAGGCGAGCTTCACCTGAGTCTTCGGAGAATAGGCATAGCGGACCGCTGCCTCACCAAATTGATCCCGATTGCTCGACAAAGTCGCCGAGTCGTAATCGGTGCCGTATGCCCCACCGGCCAGCTCGAAGGCCACTTTCTCCTTCACCGAGTAGGCCGCTCGGACTTCCAGCGCATGCTCACGCCGATCCGTCTGCGTTCCCGTATCGGGGATCGCGTCACCTCGCCGACGATAGTTCCCAGTAAACTCCACCGATGTCTTCCGACCTCGTGCCCCGGTGAGAAGCGTCACGTCTTGATCGATCCGATGATCGGCACCATTTTCGACGTAGAGAAATCCGGACGGCTCGTAGACAAAGCGAACATAAGAGCCTTCCTCACCTTCGGCATTGCCCACTACGTAGGCGATCCTCGGGGTGATCTGCACCACCAAGTCCGCCACTGGATTCGCAGAGCTCAGGAAAATATTGTCGTCGTATGCTACGGAGACAATCAATCCAAGATCCCAACCCCCGCTCTGAGGGTCTTCCTGCCGATCAGCATCACCCAAAACAGGCGACACGGAGTCGTCGATCCGCTCGAATTTAAGCACGCCTTTCAAACGATCATCCGCACGCGCTTCCACCCGCCCATCATCGGGCGACTCCAACTGCTGGCCGTGGCAAATGCCGTTCACTCCTAGCATCGCTAGGGAAACGGTCAAAGCCACCAGCTCGGGAAAGCATGGCTTCAGGGGGGGCATGGGGTGAACTACGCAAAAACCATCTTAGAAAATGGGGGCTCGAACAAGAATATTCAAAATTCCAAGCCATACGGAATCACGTAGGATCTATTGTTTTTATCAAACATCGCCACCTTGGAAAAAGTAGGCGCAAACTCGCAAAATTCCACGCTAACAATAAAAAGCTCAGCCCATCAAAGCTCAAGTCGCGAATCCACGGCATTTGAGAAGACTCCGTTGTAAGACTAGTCGTGCTTGGTTTGGGCTTCGGCGGAATCGATCTTCCCGATGGCGTTGAGAAAGGCATCCGCAAGAGCCTCGACGTTGCCCGACTCAAACAAAGTCAGATGCTTCCCCGGAACCTCGATGATCTCCAAGGAACCCACCACTCCTCCCCAGCCATAGTGATCAGGAACGGCATACTTGTCGTTCACCACACTAGCTCGGAAAAGCGTCAGGGTTCCCCCAAATGGCTTGGGCCTGAAAGCATCCATCACCTCGCTGTGGGCCTCCCGGAGCTGAACAGCCCTTAGCTCCGTGTTGGCCTCCGCGATATCAGACTTGCTCGCTTCCGCAAGTTCGGACCTTACCCGGAAATGGGTCTCCACACCGTCCTTGAAGCGGCTCGCCATGCTCGCAAGTCGATCCATCAGCGGTTTATCGGACTGGGAGTTCCAGTAAACCGACACCCGTTCCGTCAAATGATAGGGGCGAAGCTCGATGGCAGGATTCTCGGTATCAAAGAGCCCGAGCATCGCCACCTTTTCGCCACCGGCTTCAAGCAGTCTAGCCATTTCATAAGCAACGACACCGCCATAGGAGTAACCAGCCAGAATCCATGGTCCCGTCGGTCTTTCAGCCTTCAGGATGTCCAAATACCGGATGGCAGTCTCTTCCACCGAGCCCACCTCGATCTTGCCACTGTGCCCGAGGTCAGGGGATTCCATCGCGTAAAACGGACGATCCTTCGGCAAGCGCTCGGCCAACTCACGATAGAAAAGAATGCCGCCGTCTCCACCGTGAATCGCAAACACGGGTGGCAAATCGCCAAGCGGTTGCACACATACCAGTTCGCCGGACGAATTGGCACCAAGCTCTGGACTCAAGGCACCAACACCCCCTTCGATCGCCGCCGCCAGCGCTCGGATATTCTTCATCTTGAGCAAGGCGGAAAGTGGGAACGCGACGCCGAACTCTTTCCGAATTCGCGAGAACATCCTCAGCCCAATCAACGAGTTTCCTCCCAGATCAAAGAAGTCATCGTCACGCCCCAAGCCATCAATGCCGATCAGGTCGCACCAGATCTTGGCAAGCTTGGCTTCGATCTCACCTTCAGGTTCCCGCCGTTCGACAGCCAGAGCCGCACACGGCTCCACAAGCTCCCGCACGGAAATCTTGCCGTTCGCATTCAGCGGCATCGCATCCACCGCCGCGATCCGGTCCGGCACCATGTAGCTAGGCAGACGGTCGGCCAGCCAAGACTCCAGCTCGCCCGTCGAGACATCCCATCCATCGGCAACCGTATACCAAGCAAACAAACGCTTCGCCGCAGAATTCCCGACAACACCACCGCGCACAGCCGCCTTCGCCTGATTTACCGCTGGGTGCTCCGCCAGCGCGCATTCGATCTCACCGAGCTCGATGCGAAAACCACGAAGCTTCACTTGATGGTCCATGCGACCATGGTAGGAAATCGTTCCGTCCGATTCCCATCGGCATAAATCTCCTGTCCGGTACATCCTCCCGCGCTCAGTCTGAATAAACCGCTCAGCTGTCAGATCCGGTCGATTCAAGTAACCCAAGGCCAGCCCGCTGCCACCGCAGCGAAGCTCGCCCGGCACACCAACTGGCACCTTTCGGCCCGCTTCATCGACGATGTCGACAAAAGTTCCCGCCACAACCTTACCAATCGGCAGAGGCGAACCATCGAGATCCTTTTCTGAAATCACATGGGTCGTCGTGAAAACCGCATTCTCCGTTGGTCCGTAACCATTGATCAGTTTTATTTGAGGATGCGCCTCAAGCACCATCTTTGCATGCCGTGGCGAAACCACATCCCCTCCGCTTAAGAACTGCTTCAGCCCACCAAGCGAATCGAGCTGCTCCTCGACCATCAACTCAAACAGACCGGAAGTCAGCCACATCGTCGTGACCTTCTGCTCGACGATGGTTTGGGCGATTTCTGCAAGCGACGGCTCCGGCGAGTTGATAAGAACCAAGCGACCGCCATTCAGAAGCGCGCCGAAGATCTCGAAAATCGAGACATCAAATGCGACGGTCGTGACTTGGAGAATCACTTCATTCGAACCTAGATGGCAGTAGTCGCAATACTTCACCAATCGGATGACTCCACGATGGGTGCACTCAACACCTTTCGGCTTACCAGTCGAGCCCGAGGTGTAGATTAAGTAGGCCGGATCATCGGGATGACGTGACACCTTCACCGGCTTATTCCTGCCAAGTTTGACCTGGGAAGGAATGAGCGTCTCGATCTCCCTCACCTCAGCATCCGCTACGATCAGCTTGCACCCCGCGTCCAGAAGCGTCTCCGCACGTCGTGCATCCGGAACGGAGCACTCCATGGGCACATAGACCGCCCCGGCCTCAAGGACCCCCATGATGGAGACCAGCAAGTCAGGACTGGGCCTAACCTGAATACCAACTCGATCGCCCGCTTTTACGCCACGGTTTATCAACTCCTTTGCCAATGAAGTGACACGACATCCGAACTCCGCATAAGTCAACGATCCATCCTTCCAACTCAGCGCCACCTTTTCCGAATGCTCGCGACAGGCCTCCTGAAAAAGCTCCGGCACACTCTCACTCACAGGTGCGGGCCGACCTTCGGACCAAGTTTCCAGGTCCCCCAAGCTGTCTTCATTATGAAGACTCAGATTCCCTACCTGAACCCGTGGATCCTCGGCAGCACCCAGCAGCATTTTCGAAAATGCATCGAGCCAGTAACGCATCATCCCCTCGTCGATCAAGCGGCTGTTGTAGATTGAGGAAAGCAGCAAGCCGTCCGGCTGCTGCATCATGTTCAGGAAGATCGTTGAGTTACTGTAGCGTGCGGCAACCGTCTCCACCCTGGTGCGCAGACCCCCGAACTCGCCGACATCACCGGAGGGCTCGAAATTGAAAATGACCTCCATCATCGGACGGCGACCGCCTTCCCGACCGATCTTCAAGGCGCGAAGTAAACGACCATAGGTGATGTTTCCGTAGTCAAGCGCATCCATCTGCTTGGCAGACGCCCGGGCTACTAGATCCTTGAACGACTGATCATCATCCACCTCGGCAAGCAGCGGCAAAAAATTCACGCAGTGACCGACAAGCTGCTCATCACCAGCCTCCATCTGACCGGCGGACGGGAAAGTCATCACGAACTTGTCCTGCCCGCTCAGCTTATGGAGCATCGCCTGAAAGCCTGCCAACAGCGTGCTGTTGAGTGTCCCACCGCAATCACGAGCCAATTTTTTGAAGCGCTCAAAAGTCGCGGAATCGAGCTTCACCTCACAGGTCGCGGATTCATAACTTGGCGTTGCTCCATAACCGCGCTTCAGCGGAAGCTCGAGCTCCGGCACCCCATTCTTGAAGGTCTCAGTCCACCAATTGATCGTCTCGTCCAGTTTGCCGCCATCCTCGTTTTCGCGCAACGCGCGATCAACGATGGATCGGGGCACCCCAAGCGCCGGCTTCCGCCCCATCAAGCGAGCTTCATAGATTTGAACGAAATCCTTGAGCAGCACCTCAAATGACCATCCATCCACCGCAATGTGGTGGGCGGCGAACTGAAGCACATATTCATCATCAGAGAGCTTCGCCACCACCACTCGAAGCAACTTTCCAGCCGCAAGATCGAAAGCGGTTTCGCGCTGGCACTGACCACTGGCGACGAGCGACGCTTCGACATCCTCGCAGCTACTTAAATCCACTTCGATCACTTCAGCCTCCTGATGCAAGTCAACCACGAAGACCGCATGCTGCTCGTCGGTCACCCGCAAACGCAGGGCGTCGTGCCGGTCAACCAGATCCTGAATGGACTCCTTGATCACCCCGGGATTCGCCGGACCATACAAGCGAAGTTGCAGCATCTCGATGAAAGCAAGGTTCGCCTCCTCGCCCAACAACGACGCCAACCAGATTTCAGCCATGGGCTCGGTCATCGGAAACGGACCACGAACCCCCTCTCCCAAGCCACCCGTGACTTTCAGAACCTTGGGTTTCGGGAAGAAACCACCATCCTGGAGTTCGGCAATCGACTCACGGAAGGCACGAATCACAAAATCCACATCGGCATCCGTATGGGCAGCCGTCAAATAGAATGGCAGCCCCTCCATCGCGAAGACCCCACGCTTGCGCAGGTGGTAGAAGACCAAATTGCCGTGCTTGGCATGGTCTCCAATCCGCAGATACATCTGCGAATTGAAGTTCACCATGCTGATGTCAATGCCGTTGTCCTTGAACATCCGGTCGACCGTCCGAGCTAGTCGATCAGCACGCTTTCCTATATCTTTCCAGTAGCTCGCAGGCTGGGATTTCACATGATTCAGCACCGCGCGGCAGGCCGCCATCGCAAGCGGAAGACGCACGAAGGTTCCGGCAAAGAAGGTCACCTCCTTCTCAGGGAATGAATCATCGCCAAACTGCCACTGACCACCATCGAAGGTGTCCATGTACTCGGCCTTGCCGCCGACGATCCCGATCGGTAGCGCGCCACCACCGAAGACCTTTCCGTAAGTCGCGAGGTCAGCCTTGATGCCATAAAGTTCCTGCGAACCACGTGGCCCCTGACGAATCCCGGTGATCACTTCATCAAAGACCAGCAGGAAGCCTGACTCCTCGCTGATCTTCTTTACCTCGTGAACGAAATCGATCGGAATCAGCTCGGGTTGACGACTCTGCACCGGCTCGACCAACACCGCCGCAAGCTCACCTGCCAATTCGCGGATCATATCGAGCGCCTCAGGCTTACCCCATGGTACGACGATCACATCCGAAACCGCCGACTCCGGAATCCCCGGAGCCAGTGGCAGCGTCCGACGCCGCGCACCTTTGCCAACACTGCGAACCAGCACCGGATCAAAGTTGCCATGGTAGTCCTTATCAAAGACGAGGACCTTGTCGCGACCGGTCACCGTTCGCGCAATCCGCATCGCCGCTTGCACCGCTTCCGATCCGGTATTCAGAAAGCAAACGCGCTCGTTGCCGGTGACTTCACAGAAGAGCTTCGCTGTCTCCATCGCCACCTGACACTGCGGACCGATTTCCAAACCAGTGCTCAGCTGTTCCTGGATGGCATGGGTCACGAAATCCGGCGAGTGGCCAAGGAAGTTCGGGCCGAAGCCGTTCACCATGTCGATGTATTCGTTGCCATCAACGTCCCACATCCGGCAGCCCTTCATCTTCGTGGCCACCACCTGATAGACCATTTCCTTCCAAAGACGGTTGAAACCATTCACCGTACGCGCATCCGCGTGCCATTGGCGATATTCCTGAGTCAGCGCCTTCGACTTGGCCGTCTTCGCACAATAACTCTCGATCAAGGCATCAAGGTGCCGACGCTGCTGTGCGGTCAGTTCATCGCTGGTCGAAACCTTGTCGATCCGTGTCCGAGGACCGGAAACGCCGGACTCTTCCTCAGGCTCATTACTAACAATGACAGGCTCATTTTTGGCGACAGGCTTCGCCTTGCTCGGAGCATCGAGCGCTGCCGTCGAGTGCGCTTCCAGATGCTTCACAAGTTCCCCGAGATTCGGAAAAGTCTGCATCAAATCACGGAATGCAATCGGCACACCGAAGGCCCTTTGTAATTCACGAGCCGCCTGAGTGAGCAGCAAGGAATCAAAACCTAGTTCAAGAAAACTCGCGCCGGCTGTCATTTCGTCCGCCGCAATCCCCGAAAGGTCCTCCAGCACCTGTCGCGACTGGGCCATCAGCGCGTCCGCGCGGGAAAGCGTAGGATCCATGGCAGGCGCCTGTTCCTCTGACTTCTCCTCAAGCTTGGCCGGCACCGAAGTGACGACCGGCAAATCAAGCAGCTTGCTCTCGATCCAGTAGCGTTTCCGCTGGAAAGGATAAGTCGGCAGCGGAACCCGCAACGCTGGAACTCCTTCGAAAATCACATTCCAATCCAGCGACATACCGCGCGCCCAAAGCTCACCGAGTGATTGCAGCATGCGCGCCCGATCAGGCGCACCGGCTACCGGGTGTTCGCAGCTTGGCAGGCAGCCCGCCGCTCGCCGGCCCACCGTCTGACGCGCAAGCGTCGTCAGCGTCTGACCAGGTCCGACTTCGAGATAGATCCGGCCCTCCTTTTCCTTCGCCGCGGCTTCCAGCGCCCCATGGAAATTGACCGTCTGCCGAAGATGACCCGCCCAGTAGCCCGGATCCACCGCCTCGGCATCCGTCAGGATTTTACCCGTCACCGTGGAAAGAATCGGCACCGATGGCGCATGCAGTTGGATCTTTTCAATGATCGCCCGAAAGCGCGGCACCACCTCTTCCATCATCCGGCTGTGAAAGGCGTGCGAGGTGTGAAGCTCGCGCACGTTCACGCCTTCACCCTCGAGCTCATTTGCAAACGCAGCGACCGCATCATCCTCACCTGCCACCACGCAGAGTTCGGGGCCATTGCAGGCAGCGAGATCGAGGTGATCGGGAATTCGCTGGCGAAGCGCCTCTGCAGACATTCTAACAGAGAGCATCGAGCCACTTGGAAGCTCACCCATCAGACGGCCACGTGTCGCGAGCAATCCAAGACCATCCTCCAGCGAGAAAACACCGGCAAGACACGCTGCGGTAAATTCACCCACGCTATGACCGACCATCAATTCCGGACGAAAGCCCCAACGGACCCACTGGCGGGCAAGCGCCCACTCGACCACAAAAATCGCAGGCTGCGCGAGCACGGTGCGCTTGAGTCGCTCAGCAGCATCGCCGCCGTCTTCAGCAAAAAGAGTATCGCGGAGGTCCTCGCCGAGAAGCGGCTTGAGGAACTCGCTGCAGCGATCGACGTCCGCCCGGTATCCCGCCTCCGCCTCGTAAAGATCTCGCGTCATTCCCGGGTGCTGCGCACCCTGCCCCGGAAAAGTCCAAACCATCTCCGGGCTCGCTCCAGCAGCCTCACACTTGTG
The DNA here is from genome assembly GCA_964628795.1 of uncultured Haloferula sp. Classification (GTDB taxonomy): domain Bacteria; phylum Verrucomicrobiota; class Verrucomicrobiia; order Verrucomicrobiales; family Akkermansiaceae; genus Haloferula. The sequence continues at coordinate 20,998 of CAZVMS010000192.1, forward strand.
GAATTTCCCGGCGCGCAGTGATTCAGCAAGCGCCTTCCAGTCGCTCGCCACAACCACTGCCCGCTTCGACATCGCCTTGCGACCGACGGCCAAGCTTCGTGCCGAAATAGCAAAGTCTTCATCCTTCGCGGAGTCCGCATGCTTGGCCAGACGCTCGGCAAATTGATCCAGCGCTTCATCCGTTCTTCCTGAGAAAACCCAGATATGATCTCCGGTCGAAACCTTGCGAGACCTCACATCATGCGGACCTTCTTCCACGACGACATGCACATTCGTCCCCCCAACGCCGAAGGAACTCACCCCTGCTCGCCGTGGTGCATTTCCAGCAGGCACCCAAGGACTCAGCTTGTCGTTCACAAAGAAGGGCGAGCTTTCAAAATCAATCCGCGGATTCGCTTTCTCAAAGTGCAGCAGTGGCGGAAGCTCGCCGTGTTCCAGCGAAAGGACCGTCTTGATCAATCCACAAACTCCAGCTGCGGTATCGAGGTGGCCTAAGTTCGACTTCAAGGAACCCAGAGCGCAGAAATTCCGGTCTGCAGTCGCACGACGGAATGCCGCAGTTAGCCCCGTCACCTCGATCGGATCGCCCAGCGGCGTCGCCGTGCCATGGGCTTCCACATAAGTAATCGTGCGCGGATCCACACCGGCATCGAGATGTGCCCGACGAATCGCATCGGCCTGACCGTCAGCACTCGGCGCGGCGTAGCTGTGTTTCACCCCGCCGTCGTTGTTCATTCCGAATCCACGCAGCACCGCATGGATGTGATCGCCGTCGCGCACCGCGTCCTTGAGACGCTTGAGCATCACGACACCAGCACCGTTACTAAACACCGTGCCGGAACTATCCGCATCGAAGGGACGGCAACGACCGTCGCGCGAAAGCATCCCGCCTTCCTCATGATGATAACCCCGCTTCTGCGGAACCGTGACCGTCACACCGCCAGCGAGCGCCATGTCGCATTGACCGGACCTCAGCGCCATCGCTGCATGCGCCACCGCCACCAGCGAAGTCGAACACGCCGTCTGAACAGTCAAGCTCGGCCCTTTGAGATTAAGCTTGAACGCCACACGCGTCGCAAGGTGATCCTTGTCATTGCCAAATTCAATCTGCAATGCGCCGACCTGCGCTTCCGCAAGGTGACGACGGTGCCTTTCCGGATCAGAGAGGATATGATGGGGAAGATAGGTGTCATAATAACAACCAGCATAGACACCGACGCGATTCCCGCTCGCCTCAGCGTCATCGGGGACGTAACCAGCGCGCTCCATCGTTTCCCAGCAGAGTTCGAGAAAGACGCGCTGCTGCGGATCGATGATCTCCGCTTCACGCGGGATGATTCCAAACAATCCACCGTCCAAACCCTCGTAAACCTCAGGTTCAAGCAGACCCCGGGCACAGACGAAGTTCGGATCATTCTCGCCACCCGGAACCGGAACATCGAGCTCGGAGCGATCGAAGCGCTGCACCGAGTCCACGCCATTGCGCAGATTCTCCCAAAGTTCTTCAGGCGATGAGGATCCCGGCAAACGAACCGCCATGCCAACGATCGCCAGCGCGTTGTCATTCGTATCCCTATCAGAAAATTCAGGATCGGCCCCGTGAGTCGATGCTTGTTCACGGCCTTCCACCAACAGCGCCTGCGCTTCCACCGTCGGATTCTCGAACAATCGAACCAACTCAAAGCGACTCTTAAACTCCCGCAAAATTGCTGCGTGGACCCGCACCAACATGAGCGAAGTCCCACCAAGATCCACAAAGCGATCATGTCGACCGACGGTGTCGAGACCGAGAACCTCTAACCAAATTGCCGCGATCTTTTCCTCAACCGGACCCTGCGGCGCGACGTAGCGCTCACTCAACTGAGGACGCGAACGCACCGGATCGGTGACCCATTGGGAAATGGCTTCAATCGTCCTGCGCGAATGCGCGATCTCCGAAAACAAGACCGGATCCGCCTGCGGCACACTCACCTCGCTTGGCTGCGCCTGCGAGCGAGGAACCATCGGCACCAGCGAACAATTCATCGCATCTTCCGCACGGATCATCCGCATCCCATCTTCCCAACGTCCGGGGACACTCTCCAAAAACTCACGCGCCGGTTGATTGCGCCCAGTGTCATTGAACCCAATCGCGATCTCAGGCAACTTCAAACTCTGCGCCACCTCACCCAAATAACGCAGCATCCGTTGCTCGACTCCTTTACCCAGTGCACGACAACTCAAAAGAAAGGTCTCCGCCCACAAGCGACCGCTGTCCTCGCGAGTCAGCATCAAGCCGACCGTTCCATAATCGCCAAAGCGATCGCGCACCCTGATCTGCTCGGAACGCATGCCCTTGCAGGCCTCCATCATGGCCGCTTCATCGCGTGGCACGGGACAGGTGTTGAATTGATTTGTCCTCTGCGTCAGTTGGCTTGCCCGCGACAAGCCTGCTTCCGCTATCGGCTCAATATCCATCTCAAGCTGGAGGCCCGCAATGAATTCCTCGAAACTCGCCGTCCGTTCGCGCAAGGCACGCCGACGGGCCTCGTCGTGATAAAAATCGGCCCGTTTCGCATCAGCCTCCGAATGATCATTCCGATCGAGCACCCAGAGATGATCGATGAATGCTGATAACTCCACAGAATCCTCAGGCACTCGAATCGACAAAACCGCTGGGGCATTTCCTTCAACCTCGGCGATTTCGGCAGGATTGTCGTCGAGGAAAAGGATGCTATCCAAACCAAGATTCAGAGTCTTGGCGAGGCGACGGAGGTTGTTAGACTTGGGTTCCCAGTTGATCGCGGCATCCACAAAGGCATCCCGCGCAATCACCATCTCCGGATTCTCACGGAAGACCGCATCGACATCCTCGGGATTGTTCTTTGAAACCAAGCACAGCAGGTAACCTTCCGCCCGGCGCGCCATCAAAAAACGTTGGAAGTTTTTCCGCCCCTCATCCACCACCACCCCTGTCGCTCCATTCTCACCGCAAACACCGGTCCACAGCGTGTGATCGCAGTCGACGGCAATCACCTTATACGGCTTCCGTCTTGCTGCGGAAATTCGACGTGCAAGGATCGTCGCCAGCGAAGCGAACATTTCCTCGGTATATGGCACGTGCGCCGATTGCTCGGCATCAGGATCGAAAACTTGGCCGACAGGATAGAGTCTTGCCACTTCACTCGCCAGGATCACGTCCACTCCGGCCATTTCCTTGAGCTGATCCGTGAGGTCCCCGATAAAAGTTGCCTCCACCTCCCCCGCTGCAGCGGCAGGGCATGCGAGCACCATCGTCCGGATGCCATCGCGAGTCGTCGATTCATCCAGAGCCGCCGCAATCTCCCTCGCCGCCGAGCGGGCACGAGCAGGAGTATCGGCACCCAGATCACCGGCTCGAACCAAGACGATATTCAAACCGCTACGATTCGTCGCCAGCAGACTAGTCGGGTCGAGCAGTTGCTGAAGAACCTGATTGAAGGGAGCAAACGAAATGTCCGGCGTGAAACCCAATTCAACCAACCACGCACGAAGAACATGCTGGATCGGATCTGCGGTAAAAGTGGACGCAATTCGGACCGGGAGGGACAGCGGGGAACTAGACATGGGGAGCTTGGCGACGGTTGATGTCAGCGCAGGGCGCGCTCTTAAGCTGGAGAACTTTGCTTTAAAAAACAAGAATATCCGGACTTTGGAAAAGGCAGCAAGAATCCCCTAAAGCATTCTTTATCAATAGATTAAAATTTTACAAAAAATCTCCACGCGATCTCGTAGGGCATGATTACGACGCAGAATTCTGAAATCATACTCACAGCTTGGCCGTGACAAAGCGGGGACATCTCTCCCACGATGGCACCCAGCGATGGCTGCGGTAGTCCTTCACCTCATTGACCCCACGAACCCACCGATGTCGGTCGGTTCATGGCTGTCAGCCGCCGAGACAGCCCGTGCCGAGCGCTTCATCTTTCCAGCCGATGCGGCCCGCTGGTCCTGCTACCGAGCCGGTTTACGAAAAGCCCTCGGAGATGCCCTTGGACTCAGTCCGGCCGATGTTCCGATCATTGAAGGTCCCGGCGGAAAACCTGCACTCGCCCCTCCCTACGATCACCTGGAGTTCAATCTCAGCCACGCTGATGACTTGGCGGTTGTCGTCCTTTCATCTCATGGCCCGGTCGGTATCGACATCGAACCCTGGTCGCGTGCGCCATCCCTCATCGATTGCAGCGATTTCTTCTGCCATCCCGATGAATTGAGTGAACTCCCAGCCCATGAAGAAGATCGCGCCACCCGCCTACTGGAAATTTGGACTTCAAAAGAGGCCCTGCTCAAAGCCGTTGGCACCGGTCTGACCTTTCCTCCACCCCAATTGTGCCTCGATGGCGATCGCGGAATATCCGACCCTCTGCTCGAAGGTCTGTCCGATTTTCGCTTACTCATTCCCGATCATCCGGCACTCCGCCACCACCGCGTAGCCATCGCTGTCACCTCGGCCATTGGAGATATTCTCTGGCAAGATGAGCCCCGCACGAACTGACATCATCGCGACGATCCGCACACCGAACGCATGATCGACAGACAAGGCCCCAGCTGCCAAACTTCGTCCCAGCTTCCCACCATGGACCCCATCCGGTTTCAATGCCCTGCCTGCTCGGTCGCGCTCACAGTGCCACCCGCAGCAGCCGGATTCCGTGGCCCCTGCCCCAAATGCTCGGCGGAAATCATCGGGCCCAACCCTGCCCTTGGCCTCGCTGCCAGCCTGCCGGAAATCACACCAGCTCCGGCCAGCGCTTTTGATCCGTTCCCTGACAAGCTGATTCCCGTCGCTCCCAGTCAGCCGCCATCACCTGATCCGATCCCACCCACGGATTCCTTCGCCGGGCCCGTCTCAACTTCGCAACTCCCTCCAGCCCCCCAGCCAGCCCCCCAGCCAGCCCCACCCGTTTCCCAGCCTAGCCTTGAGCCCGGAACAGACCTCAAACCGATCGCCGAGCCAGTTGCGCCGCTAACCCAGAAGGACGGAAAGCCTTTCGAAGACTTCGCTCCCCCACCAGTCCAGAATGATCCACTTACCCAGCCCCCCGTCACCACAGCTTCGGGCACTCCTCAAGGAGGCGGCTCAAGGGCACTCGCCATGGTCCTCTCCTGCCTTCTCTGCTCCACCCTTGCCTTTGTCGCCGGATTCTCCACCGGCCGCCGGATTGCCGATCAGCCGAGCCCGATTCGGGGGCCAAAGCAAGCGGAACCACCGCTTGCCCAAACCGAGCCCGTTCCGATTCCCAAGCCCATTCCCGTTCGCACCCGGATCCCCGATGTCCCCACGGAGATCGCCACCGACATCTCAACCAGTGCCCCCGACGAATCAACAAGCATCGGCCCAGAAGCCACCCTCAAAGCCTTTCTGAATGCCGACGGCTGGGCTGCCCGCAGCGCCTACGTGATGTTCCCGGAAAACATTCGCGAACGCATGGTGGCGCACTCACAGATGTCGGACGACGGCCCGATTGACACCACCGATGTCTCGCTTTTCGAGATCACCGAACAAGCCCACATCTTCAACGTCGCCACGCCGAAAATCCCCGAGGGATTTCCCGTTGCCGTCTCACGCGATGGCAACAGCTGGCTCGTCGACTGGGAAACCTTTATCGAGTTTCATGATGATCGCTTCAACCGCTTCGCCACCGGCAAGGATGGTGACCATGGTGTTTTCCACCTCCTCGTCAAGCCCACCAAGGACGAAGGAAACGACGCCCTCTTCAATCGCTATCTCCTCAATCCGCCGATGCCGGATCGCGAGCAATCCGCATACATCAAAAAGGGAACCGTGGCACTCGCTCGCCTCGAGGGAGTCTTCGATCGCCAAGCGGGACAGAACGAAAAGATCTTCAATAAACTACTCGAAGGTCAAGGCCCGCCCATGGTTCTCGCGCTCACCTACAAAGTGAACTCCGAAGGGCGCTCCTACCTGCTGATCGAAGACGTCATCGCCATCGGCTGGGGCCCGAGCAAGCCGTGAAAATCGCTACTTCGCAGCCCCAATCTCTCCTTCGTTCCGAAATACCCGCTGCAACGAAGCATCCAGAACCGCCAGCGAACCCACCGCGTTCTCCCTCTCGGAATCCGTCGGCAACTCAAATGCCAACACCACTCCAGACGCCAGCAATCCCAAAGGAACCAAGCAAGTCACAAGTCGCCAATTCATCGACCATTCTTGCTCACAAGCCAACCCGATCCACAAGCCACAGTCTCGTTCTTCCTCAACCAAGCCCTTGAACATTTTCCCGTCTGGACTCTTGCCTCTTGAATCTGGACTCTCCCCCCATGCCCACCGGCCCGATCTCGCAAAAGCTTTTCAACACCGCCAAAACCCTCATCCCCGGCGGCGTCAACTCCCCCGTCCGCGCCTTCCGCAACGTCGGCGGCGAGCCTTTCTTCGTCCGCCGTGCCAAAGGCAGCCGCATCACCGACGTCGATGGCAAAACCTACATCGACTACATCGGCTCCTGGGGCCCGAACATCCTCGGCCACGCCCCCGCCATCATCACCAACACCATCCACGAAGTCGCCAAAGACGGCATCTCCTTCGGCATTCCGAATCCCTACGAAGTCGAAATGGCGCGCACCATCACCGACTGGGTTCCCTCGGTCGAAAGGGTCCGCATGTGCAACTCCGGCACCGAGGCCACCATGTCCGCCATCCGCCTCGCCCGCGGTTTCACCAAGCGCGATCTGATCGTCAAATTCGACGGCTGCTACCACGGCCACAGCGATTCCCTCCTCGTCGCCGCCGGCTCCGGTGCCCTCACCCACGGCGAACCCGACTCCGCCGGTGTGCCAAAGGACTTCGCCAAAAACACCCTCGTCCTCCCTTACAACGACGCCGAAGCCCTCACCGCCCTCTTCGAGGAAAAAGGCGAACTCATCGCCGCCATCATCGTCGAATCCTACCCCGCCAACGCCGGCTTCGTCCTCCCCCAACCCGGCTACCTCGACCTTCTCACAAGCATCACCAAGAAGTTCGGCGCACTCCTCATCTTCGACGAAGTCATGACCGGCTTCCGCCTCGGAAAAGCCGGCGTCCAAGGCCTCGAAAACCTAACACCCGACCTCAGCTGCTTCGGCAAAGTCATCGGCGGCGGACTCCCCGTCGGAGCCTTCGGTGGTCGTGCCGACGTCATGGACATGCTCGCCCCCGTCGGCCCCGTTTACCAAGCCGGCACCCTCAGCGGCAACCCCCTCGCCATGGCCGCCGGCCTCGCCCAGCTCAAACAACTCGCCGGAAACGGAGCGCGGACTTCAGTCCGCCCAAATGAATCAGCCTCGATCGACGGCTACGCCCGCCTCGACCAACTCGGCCTCCACTTCGAAACCGGCATCCGAAAACTCTTCACCCAAAAAGGCATCCCCCACCGCCTCAACCGCGTCGGCTCGATGTTCTGCCTCTACTTCATCGACGAAGAAATCCGCAACGTCACCGACGTCATGAAACAAGACTTCGAGATCTTCAAAAAATTCTTCTGGGCCTGCCTCGACAAAGGCATCTACCTCGCCCCCAGCCCCTACGAAACCGGCTTCATCTCCCTCGCCCACACCGAGGCCGATCTGGATGATACGCTCACAGTTTTCGAGGAAGCCCTGAAGGCGATCTAACACTCCGACCTAGTGCCTGAGGCAAGAATGCATTCAGCGATAGCGATTCAAGGTTAATCCCGTCTCATCCAGCAGCAGGAATTCCGGATGCTCTCGCCCATTGGCTCATCCAAGACCTTCCCGTCCTCCATCTTCTCGACAAGTATGCCGATATCCCCATGAGCCTCACCGACGCCGGAATCGTACGCCTCACCGAACTCATCCCCGACTCCCACCTCATCACCACCGACTCCGATTTCACGATTTACCACCGCCTCGACCGCCACATCATCCCGACCCGGATGCCGTGAAAACGTGGCTGAGGCATCCTGCCTCATCGCCAACTTTTACCACTCCAGCCAATTCCTCCTGAGCATCCACTCTTTCCCGAAGGAAAAGCCCTCGTGTAGCCCACAAACTCCAACTGTGGCGCAAGCGGAAGACCTCGGAATTTCCCGCACGAAGTCAACGAACCACCCGCCCCGGAAACTGCATCCTTGCCTAAAACCCTCACCCGCTTTCCGATCTCCCTAGCCAAATCATGGAAAACTCTTCACACGCCGTCTTCTCATTCTTCTCCGGGGCCGGATTCCTCGACCTCGGGATTGAAAAATCAGGCGTTGCCAGGTGCCTTTGTCGCCCACCGGACCAAGTGCCCCAGATTGGAAACAACAAGCGGTCAATTCGTATTACTTCGAGCTATGAGCAAAGATCGGGGCAAATGGACAGACAGACAAACCAAAGAAGTCATGGACCTCTACCTCAGCCCCGGAGGGAATGTGTTAGATGATCATGATCCTGCAGTTGGAGAACTCGCATCAAGGCACAAACGCAGCGCGGAAAGCATCGCATGCAAGCTGAAGAACTCCCGCTACTTGGATAGCAGAGCGGAAGACGTCGGAAGGCACGGGCTACGAGGTTTTAGCTGAAATGACATATTAGTTTGGGAAAAACACGCTCAGATTCCCTTGTCAAACCGCGCGAAAGCCCGCATCGCAGGGAAAGGCTGGAAGCTACATCATACAAGAGCCGACATGAAGGACGCCCCCCTAACACGCGTCCTCCTCGCCAAGCCATTCCTCATTCTCACGGGCCCGTCAGGCACAGGGAAAACCCGTAGTGCCACTCAGATCGCCGAGCAACTTTGCGCCGATGATACCCGCGCGCTGGTCGCCATGGGCGCGACTGAACGGACAACCGACATGTCCTTGGCTACCTCAACCCGCTTGAGAAGGACGAGGAAAGCAAGCGACCGATCTACGCACATACATTTTGCCTTACATTTTGCCTGGCATTATCTTCCCGATTGTAAACCGCGCCATGCAGGTGATGCCGCCTCATCAGGCCGGTCTCCGGATCCTTCGATTCCTTCATCGCCGGAAACAAATAAAACCACTCAAAGGTCTCACCCGCCTTCGAAAACTTCCGCCCCAAAGCCCCCGGAATGTAGATCCCCGGCCGTCCCGCATCGCGATCCTTCTGCCACAGCGCCCGCGCCCGCTCCACCTGCTCCCGTAGCTCCTCCTTCAAGCACTCCGGCAGCACCGTCACCCACCGCCCTGGCGCGATCGCGCCTACCATTCAAGGAATGCGGAGGAGCATTCCTCCTGACTGCGGATCGTCTTCGGAGAAGAGGATAATCTTTATTTCCCTTCCCGCAGCGCACCGTCACCGTCCCGCGCCCCAAGTCCACATCCTTGATCCGCAGCCGGATCAACTCACTCAACCTCAATCCCGCCCCATACTGCAGCCGCGCCGCCAACTCATAGCGGGGCCCCATGTGATCGAAGAGCTTCGAAGTCTCCTCCGTGGAAAGCACCACCGGAACCCGCTGCTCCGTCTTCTTCAGCTTCACATCAAACCTCGGATCCTCCACCCTACAGACCTGCTTGAAAAAGAACGCCAAGGCATTGAGAGCCTGTTTTTGCGTCGAAAAAGGCCGAAGGCTTGTAGGCCTTTTGGACAGG
>CAZVMS010000193.1:0-2847 GCA_964628795.1 uncultured Haloferula sp.
TCTTTTCGAGGTCGCGATCTTCGGAACCGATCCTCTTAGGTTCGACAGCGACGGTGGCACTTCGAGCGACGGCGAGAAGTACAGCAATCCGACCACCACCTCCGTTGCAAGCCTCGAAGTCTTTACTCCTCTCCAATGAATAACAAGTATTGGAACTCTGTTCTTGGGTCGGCGGTTTGCCTCACCGCAATCTTATCCTTACTCCTTGCCCAAATCGCTAGCGCGATCTGTGACGATGACGGATCAGACGATAGTGGCAACCTGACGGCGAACATCAGGAATTCTGCCTGCGTGAACGGCAATGCCCGCTCAAAGATGGAAGAGGCTGGAGGTGGAGGCGTTAATACTCCTCCGATGGAAAATGTTCCTGTGGACGGATCGAACGACCCTCTCATCCAAAGAACCATTTCTGGAAACAACACCGGTCAGTTCACACAAGGCGAGACCTTCAACATGCCGGTGACGCCTGGACAGGAATATCAGGCGAATTGGACAAAGATCCCAGCCTACTCTCAGGTGGGTTCTCTCCATTCCCAAGTTGCGCCGGTCAATATGCCGGAAGGCTATAAGGTCGAGATCAATGTCGGCGACGGCAACGGCTGGCAGTCAGGAAATAAATTGGACCTTGTGCAGTCCAATATTGACACCACCACAGTCGACCATCGATTTCGAATTGTCCGGCCAATTAGGGAAGCTGGCAAAGTCTCGTCGGTCATGCTCACGAAACCTGTTTTCGTGGTGAATCGGGGAGCTATTTCAGGGGACATGCGTCCCGGGGTTTTTGGCGTCGATTCGGAGCCTGACACATACTTGGACACGGAGATTCCTCATGCACGCTTCATCTTGCCTCTTGGTGCAGCGGCCGAAGACGGCCGGCCAGTCACCGCCGGCGACATCATCTTTCACCAGCCACTTTGGAAAACAGGCTCGTTTGTTGTGAATCGCTCGTTTCTTTCCTATGAAGGACTGGACCGAACCAAGACGGGGGTTGATGTCAAGACTGATGGCAGCGGTTGGATCAGGCAGGTGAAAGCTCCCGGGGTTTTCGTTGATGCGGTTACGGTCAGCGGCACGAAATTCGAGCTCAGGGTATATGGTTCAGGCGCGGTGGCTGGCCAGACGCCTACGGGAAGCAATCTCTACAGTCCGACTGGAACCCCTCACGCGACATGGTCTGTTCAATACTACAATAACACCGCTGGAGGGTTTTCCTATGGGCTGTCCATTAGCGAGACGATGGATGGTTCATCTGTGCGGTCTGTTCAGCTACAGGCAAGAAGATCTGGTTACAATTTTTACGAAACACGCAGAATCGAAGGTTCTGAGACGAAGCTCCTCAGTAGCTCGGTGACCGCAGCTCCTCCAGGGGGATTCACAGTTGGCGGACAGAATATCAATTTTGGGAGTACCTTAGGAGTGGCTCAAACTCGTGATCAGACAATCACGGTGATTCGTGACTCTGTGGTCGTATCCAAATCTTTCGAGAAATCCACTTTTGTAACCTCACGCGTCGCAACCGGAGTATCACCTGCGATTGAAGGAATGGGTGAGGTGGTCATCTACAGGGATGACTGGCACGGAACCGGAACAAACGACAAGCTGCGTACAGAGTTTGCACACACGTGGACCAATGAGTGGTCGGCGAGCTATGGATCTCCGGTTGGTAAGCCACTCATTGAATACTATCCGGATGGCAGTTGGGAGCGATACCTCTACAATGAGAACGGAACGCTTGCCAAAACCTACCGGCCCTACGAGGGCACTCCGGCGAATCCGTGGACGGCCAACGACACGAATTGCGTCGTCGAGATTCACGACTATCAAGGCGATCCAGTAACGCCGCTTCCTTCCGGGGCTCCAGCGGCGATGGTGTCTTACGATCAGGACCTCCTCGGCACAACCGAAACAAGGATTCTCGGGACTACCGTGGGAAAAACTGTCCGGACTTATTCATCCCAAACGGTGGGCGGCGAGCCAGTTCTACGGACGAGTATCAAGGAGTATTCCGATGCGACTACCTACGACCAGTCGGAGGAGGAGGCCTACCACGAAACAGCCTCCGAGGAGCTACGAGGGCTTCCCCGCTCATCCAGCAGCAGTTCGGGGGAGAAGATCACCTGGACCTATGAGATGGGTGATTTCGATCAGACGACGAGGGCATTCACAGCTTCGGCCAGCGGAATGACACGGAAAGAGACGCGCACACAAGGCACCACGACTTCTCCTGATGGGATCGCTTACAAAACGACCCAAAGTCACCGGATTCTGTGCCTTTGCGGCAAGGTCTTTCAGGAAGAGACTGAAATCTACACCGGAGGGAGCAGTTACGATTCGGCCACCGTCACGGACTATTTCTTCGATGCCAACCATCGTCGAACCGATATAGAGAAGGATGGAAGGACAGTTCTGTCATCGACCTACAACGGTCTCACGGAAACCCGAACCGACGAGGAAGGTGCCGTCTACACCATCACGAAGGATCTGAACGGACGGGTGACGACCGATGCGAAGGCCGGCGGCCCGGCGGCTAGCACGGCTTACACCGGTCTCTCAGCGACTACGACGATTGGAGGAACCCTCACTCGTAGCTCAGTAAAAGACGTTCTCGGTCGCGATACATCGATCACTGATACCCAGGGGCGAACCCTGTCGCTCACCTATCCGAACAGCGGAAGAGATCAGCAATCTCTATACCCAGGAGGGGCGAGAGTTCTTGAAACACGCCAGCCTGGAGGACGCATCGCCAGCGTGACCAATGTCACAGGTTCGCGAGTGATTCCGAAGTACTTTACCTATGGGATCGATTCGGGAAATGGCCAGCAGTGGGTTAGGGTGTCGGACGTCACG
>CAZVMS010000194.1:0-15702 GCA_964628795.1 uncultured Haloferula sp.
TTGCTGAGTGAAATTAAGTTATTGAATTACAACATGTTGCGTCACACCTTTTCAAGGTATTTATTTTATTTTCAATGAATGATTCATACGCAGGCTGCGACGTGTTTTCGGTCGGTCAGCGGCTTTTCGAATAGGGTCGAGCTATGGCAACCCATCAACCGTCAGATTCCTGTTCCACAGCAGCAAATTTCAGCAGGCCGTCCATCCATCCAGAAGACAGAGACGGTCTGGGAGGAATTCACCAAGCTTCCAGGTGAGGGAGCGGTCGCTACCGGCACTGCCACGCGTGCGCCTCATCGCCCCAAGGCCAAAGTCGAAGCTTCCGGTAATCCTGAAAGGTAATCTGACTCACCGGCGGCCCTGCGCCGACAAAAAAGGCCGACCCCCAAGAAAGGGTCGGCCATCGATTGGAGCCGATCAAGGATCAGGGAGTTTCCACCACCTGATAGAACTTGGCCGGAGGCGTCAGAACCTCGAAGACGGATGCGGTGCCACCATCACCTTCGATAACGGGGCCAAAGTTCGTGAAACCACTCAGGTTTGTGGAACTCTTCGCCTGATAGGTGCTTCCGTTCTTCGTCGCCCAGCTGATTTCCACACCCGGGGTCGCGGTGGCGGGAATGCTCAGTGAATTATCAGGAATGAAATCGGCGGTAACCAGCGTCACGTCGTCGATCAAGACTGAGCCCTCATGTTCTGGCACCGCGCCTGTGACGCAACCAAACTCGATAAAGGCTGTAGCCGCTCCCACTGGTGGCACGAGTCCGGGAACCGAAACTTCAGTCCAAACACCAACAGGCAGATCATTCATTGCTCCATCCAACTGACCAATGACATCGCCAGCTTCAACACGCCACTTGACTGAGTAGAACATATTGGCATCGACCCGACTCTCTACCTTGGCCCAGAAGGTAAATTCGAGTTTGTCGGTAGGCAAGACTCCGAGACCGGCCTGTTGCAAAATCGAGGTTTTTGCAACCGCAAGACCTCCGTTGTCTGCCGCCAATCTCATCGACATATTACCTTCGTGCGCGAGTCCCGAGTCGTCGACCAAAACCGGTGGATCAGTGCCCAAGAGATTCCATGTGGTGCTCGAATCTTCGAACCCAGGGTCAACTACAAGCTGAATCGTCGTCAAAGGTGTCTCAATCACTTGGTAGAAAGCCGCACCTTCAGCATCAAATACTGAGTTCACTGCATCTCCAATGATTAGGGGACCAAAATCCGTCCAGGCTTCTTCATCTGAAGACTTCTGGGCCTGATAACTATACTCCATATTGATCGGTTCCCAGCTAACCAAGTTGCCAGTCTTAATCTCGGCTGCGAATCGAACTGGAGTCGATTTCGAGGTGACGATCTTCACATTGTCAAAAGCGACCGTGGCACCGCTCAGGGCTTTTCCTGGGCGAAGTCCGATCTTGAGTGCCGCTGGTGTGGCCGGAACCGTAAAGCCGATCGTGTAGGTTTCCCAAGTCGAGCCATCGCCGATGAGAGGGGGGTAAGCCTCAATACCATAGCCAGCCTCACCGAGCAAAAAGATACCACCAATTGGAGAAGTTGGGTCAGTCCCAGCCGTGATGTTCTTCATGTCCAATTGAATGGAGAAGGTATCACCCGGAGCGAGGCCAAGGGAGGCGAAGGTCTTCTCGGTATTGTTGAATGCATACAATACAGGAAAGGCGCCAACCCCATCAGAGAGCTGCACAAATCTTCCCGGGTTACCGCCTGTGGTCATGAAAGACGGTGTCGTTTCTGTGGTCCCCCAGTCGACGCCGAGAGGATCGCTCTCGAAATTACCATTCGGAATTTGAGCCGCAACAAACGGAGGTGGCTCAACAGGGGTGTTGTCGACCCCGATGTTGTCAAACCCAACCGTCTCATTCGGCGTCCAGAGTGGGACGATCTTGATGTGGGTCGCCGCAGGACTAATCTGGTAATCGAGCGTATAACTCTCCCAACCTGTAGAGGTGGTTGTCACACGCTGATCTCCCGAATCAGAAAGGATGCCGCCTGCGGTCCAAGACTCGACCTTGATCCCGCCCTTGTTAGCGCCAATCGTGGACGATATCATATCATAAGCGAAGGTATAGGTCTCACCCGCGGTAAGACCAAGGTCGCTCAGAGGAAGTGGAGCATCATTATTTGAGATCAGGACCGCATAACCACCTCCTTCACTGCTGACGATTTGGCCAAAACCGCCGGGATTCCCGCCGGTGGCTGGATAATTGAAGGCCTGAGCTCCGCCGAAGGACTCCCCCCATTGGTCGCCATCAATGGTTTCAAAGTCTCCGTTGGGAAACAGCACTGGTGCCGAATGAGCGCCCATTGCTAGCCCAATAAGGGCGGCTAAAGTCAAATTTTTACTACTTGGTTTCATGGATTTTGGATCTTGTGATATTGGGTAAAGTGCGGGATCAGAAGGGAAAGAAGATTTTATCAACCCTCACCTCTGGGTGCAACTTTATGCAATTTCAGATTTCCGGCATACAATATCAAGCTTATTCTCCAAAAATCGGACTGGCGTTCACTCCATCTCGAGACCCAACTCTACGGAGATGCACATCGAAGCCCTTTCCCTGACTGAGCCTCATCAGAGCCCGTCGAAGCTCTTGACTTGGTTTACTAAGGAGCCATCGACTTCTTCACTCTGTAGAATTTAGCCGGAGCGGTGGATAGAGCCAACATAGCGGCAGGGCCTCCATCCCCAGAAATCATCGAACCCAACGGCAGGAACTCATCCAAGTTGTCCGTTGCCTCCACCTGATAAACGAAGCCGATTTCAGTATCCCACGAAATTTCCAATCCAGCCGCAGCAGTGGCCAAAAGGACCGATTGTCCGCCGGGAGTGACAGCTCCGAGAAGCTCGACGTCATCAACCAAAGTGACCCAATGCCAGTCATTTCCGGCACCCAAAGCCTGAATCCACTCGATGGACATCCACGCAGCACCTGCTGGAGTATTAAAATTCTTTTCAACCTTCGTCCACGAAGCCCCGATTGAGGCGAATGATTCGTATCCCGATTCTCCAATGAAGGTCCTCTCGCCATTGTAAAAGCGGAGATTAAACTGCGGGTTGGCTCCTCCAACTTTCAGGACGTGGGCCGCAAAGAACGAAAGATCATGATTGCTGCCTCCGCTTAGCGGCACGAGTTCGCTGCGGACGTTTGTCTGCGGGACCACAACCGAGGCTGGACTGGGAGGCGTGGTGCTCTCGATGACCAACATGCTGGCCCCTCCATGTGGGGAATACGCCCCATACGATGAGACGACCGACATGCTGGCGCTGCCATTTGATGGGTTCGTATCTTGAGGTGATGCAATGATCCAGTTGGCTGCTCCGGGACTTGGATAGCTTGCGGGTTCGGTCGTCTCGAATCCAGGATTGGCGATCGTGTTGCCAACCATACTCGGTGTGTTCTCCAGCACCCTGTAGAATGCAGCTCCATCAGCATCGAACACCGTCTTCGCAGATCCCCCATCAATAAGTGGCCCAAGGTTCTCCCAAATCACGTTGTCGGAAGAGGACTGCGGCTGATGACTGCTCCCAGAAACTGACTCCGTCCAAGACACAACCGTACCAGGCCGGATCGAGGCACGAAACTCAGGTGGGACAATCGGAGCGACCACCTGAACGAGATTCAAATCATCAAAGTACATCGAACCACCTTCGAAGGCGGGTTGCCTGAAGACGACTTGGTAGCGCAGTTTAGTCGTGCCAGCTGGGGCTTCCATTGCAGCGACTGTGCCGAGCAACGAATAGTTGTTGGGATCCAATTGATCCGTCACCTCGAGACTCATCCACGATCCTGCGGTGATATTCGAGGTTGTGAGCACCGAGGAACGGTAGAGCGCAAGCACCGTGTCCGCCGCATCACGAAAGGAGACTTCAATCCACGCAGAATTCGTCCCGGACATCAGGTCCTGCGGATGGGTCAGCGCCCAGCCATCCGCCTTCCACTTCGTCCCCGCAGTGGCTTCCAGTTCCTGATAAAATCCATTGTAGTTCTCACTTCCATCAAAGTCCCCAAAGACCTTCGCCGTGAACCGGCCCGAATGCGTGAGCACATTGTCCCCGCCGGGGTTTCCTCCGTTGTAGTATTGGTTGTCTGTGGATTCGATGTAACCGCCATTCTCGTTCACGCCACTGAGCGAGTAGCCCGTCCAGGAGCTCAGCGTTGCTGCTTCAAATCCGGGATTCACTAGAAAATTCGCGCCCGGAATCTGCTCGCGCGAGTAAACCCGAACATAGTCGACCAACATCTGCTTGGGAAAAGTGACGGCTGGATCGAGCGGACCCGCAAAGTTGCCGTCGATGGCGAGATTCAGAATCAAAAAGTGGTCGTGATCGAAGACCCATTGATTGGCCCCGAGGCTCGCAGGAGTCGCCGAGAAGTAGTTAATTCCATCAACAAACCAACGAATCAGGCCGGGGTCCCATTCCACCACGAACACGTGGTAGTCGTCGGAAACATCCGATGTCAAAGTCCAGGTGCCACCAACAGCACTTCCTCCGGAATATCCCGGTCCATGGATCGTTCCGAAGACCTGCCTTGGCAAGCGGCCCACAAACTCCATGATGTCGATCTCTCCGCAATTTGGCCAACCGACACGGTCGATGTCCGCACCCAGCATCCAAAATGCTGGCCACAGGCCGACTCCACTCGGCACTTTAACCCGCGCCTCGAAGCGACCATAGTTCCAGGCCCACTTCCCTTTGGTCAAAAGACGGGCCGACGTGTGATTTCTCCCCCCAAAATTTTCCTCTCGGGCTTCGATCATCAACTCCCCCGCTTGGATCCGGGCATTCTCAGCTCGGCTGGTGTAATACTGAATCTCACTATTCCCCCACCCCGAACCTCCAATATCGTAGCCCCACTTGGACGGGTCGGGCAAACTCCCATCTACCTGCGAAAACTCATCGGACCAAACCAAATTCCATCCGGGAATCGCTTGAGCACTCAATAACCCGATGTTCAGTTGGAAACCCGCAAGCAGGATCAGTAACCCCAATGAAGAGACTTCTTTCCCTACGCGACGATTCTCGGGTAATATGACATCTGAACTCATTTGAAAATCAACGGGACAAGGGCGCTCTAATTCCCTCCCAACGACATCACCCAGTAAACAGGCAAAACGGCGAGCTCACAATCGAATTTTATTGCATTTAATTGCACTACCTAGTCTATCACTGTAGCAGTGCGCGACCAACGCCAAACCAGTCGCGCCCCAAGTCACCACACGGCATGGCGCACCGCGTTTTGCCAAGGATGACCTGCTTAGCTTTTCTGATCAAACCACGACTTCCAGATGCCCAAACCCGCTACTACCTCCCCGTCACCGCGCAAGAAAGCAGCCCTGGTGGCGATTGTGATGTGCCTCGTGTTCGCCGTGGCGATCATTCTCAATCTCTCCATGCGCGCTGAGGCAGCGTCGGAAAACATCGTTCCAATCGGTGCAGGCAGCTACACGCTGGAGCGCCCGTCTTCGTGCGAACCTCTCCCTGAAGCAATTTACCGGACCTCTGACATCAAGGGCCCGACCCCGACGAACCAATGGTGGAGTTCACTCGTCTGGCAGCCCTTTTCTCAGGCTCTTTTCGCCCACCCGCTCGCGATGCTGTGTCATGAAGGAGGGCTTGCCGTCACCTACCCGGGCGACGTGATCAGCGGTGCATCCGGAAACATCATGGGCGGCGGCATCGCCAAGGACGGAGACTTTTCCATTGGTCATTCGGCGGTGTCTGA
The DNA here is from genome assembly GCA_964628795.1 of uncultured Haloferula sp. GTDB lineage: Bacteria > Verrucomicrobiota > Verrucomicrobiia > Verrucomicrobiales > Akkermansiaceae > Haloferula. The sequence goes on from CAZVMS010000194.1 coordinate 5,745, forward strand.
TTTCCCGGACGCGAGATGCGCTGGCTTCTCCGACTGGTTCATTATGGCGGAATTCGCCAAGGGAGAGTCAAAGCTGCTCACCACCCTTGGCCACGGCAGCCCCTTCATCTATGGTCAGGTCGTGGGAGGCACCGCGAAGATCACGTTCGCAGAGAAGCCGCAAATCTGGTCCGGCACCAAGTCCGATTCAACGCTGGGCCTCACCGTCCGCGGTCGCCACTACGGGATTTTCGGGGCCAGTGGATCGACTTGGAGTGGAATCGATGGAAGCATTCTGACCAACAAAACCGCGAAGTCCTATTTCTCAATCGCCCTCCTGCCTGAGAAAAGCCCTGAGGCCTTGGCCCTGTTCCAGCGCTTTGCTCACAATCACGTAAGCAACACCGAGACGGACTCGGAGATCGGCAAAGGAACCCTCACCAACCGCTATAAGTTCACCACCAAGAATCACGAAGGCAGTGAACCGGGCACGATCTTCTCACTTTACCCTCATCAGTGGAAATACACTTCCAACAAGCTCACGGACATGTCCTATGAGTCGGTCCGTGGCACCATGAAGCTCGGAATCGGCCTCTCCTTCGATACCATCATTCCGATCCAGGGCCTGCTACCGATGCTGCCAAAAGAAGGCATTCCCGATCATCAGCGCATGGTCGATTACCTCAAGAAGGAAGCCGCAAAAACACCCCCGGGATTCAAGGACACCTACTGGGAAGGCAAGCACCTCGGCTACCTTGCGACACTCAGCGGCATCGCCGAAATCGTCGGAGAACCGGAACTCCGGCAGCGCTTCGCCGATGAGATCAAGCAACGTCTCGAAAACTGGTTCACCGCCTCGCCCGGTGAAGACGCGCCACTTTTCTACTACAACACAACCTGGGGTTCACTCATCGGCAACAAGCCGTCTTATGGGAGCGACTCCCAGCTCAACGACCACCACTTCCACTACGGATACTTCATCCGTGCCGCCGCCGAGGTCGCCCGCCTCGACCCCGATTGGGCCAATAAATGGGGCCCCATGGTCAAGCTGATCATCCGTGACATCGCCTCCCCGTCCCTTGATGACTCCATGTTTCCGCACATGCGCTGCTTCGATGCTTACGCCGGTCACTCATGGGCTTCCGGCCACGCTGACTTTGGCGACGGTAACAATCAGGAATCCTCATCGGAATCCATGAACGCTTGGTATGGCATGATGCTCTGGGGAGAACTCACCGGCGACGAGGAAGTCCGCGACACCGGTATTTATCTCTTTAATACGGAGCGTACTGCGATCGAGGAATACTGGTTCGACGTCTCGGGAACCAACTTCCCCGAGAATTTCCCCAACGTCGCACTCGGCATGATTTGGGGAGGAAAAGGTGCCTTCGCCACCTGGTTCTCAGGAGACATCGACTGCATCCACGGTATCAACTGGCTGCCCTTCACACCGGCATCCATCTACATGGGACGCCACCCCGAATATGTAAAAAAGAACCACGACCGCATCGTCGAGAAGCGTGAAGGTGGTAGCGACTACAACAATGGCTGGGGCGACCTTGTGGTGATGTTCAACGCTCTCAGCGACCCTGAATCTGCCGCAAAATACATTGACTCCACACCCACCTGCAGTCTCGAAGGTGGCAACACTCACGCCTTCATGTATCACTGGATCCACACGCTTGAGCGACTCGGTCTCAACGACGCTTCCGTGACCGCCGATCACCCCTTCTTCAATGTCTACAACAAAGACGGAAAGAAGACCTACGCGGCATACAATTTCGGAGAGACCCCACTGACGGTCACTTTCTCCGATGGCACCAGCCTCGTTGCCGAGCCGCGTGGACTGACGCTCAAACACTGAACATGAGCGTCATGAACGTCCAGGAAATCCCGTGGTGGACCTGTGGGTCAAGCGCTTGCATTTGGTTTCAATCGTTGCGCGCTTCCAGTCAGCCCCCTTCACTCTAGGCTTGTTAGGCCGTTTTGTTTAGCCCGAATGTTTCGCATGCCATTCCAAGGGATCGAGCGGCTTAAACCAAACGCTCGACGTTGAGAGGAAGACGTGAGGGTTTCGACTTGGACCTTTTCCGGGCTGGGTTACAGATACCGCCGTGAATCGACCGGCGCTCCGGCAGTCTCGAAGTCTTCAATCCCTCACGCCTGTCGAGGTGGCGTCCGCTTTACGGCATCTGCCGGGGATGGTTTTCTTTGATACGGCGGGAAATGTGCCTTCGACATACGGCAATCCGGTTTCGATCATCGCGGCGGAGCCGCGAGAGTTGATCAAGGGATCGATTCACCGGGATGATGACCGTGGAAAGCTGCGTGAGGTGCTGAAAAGGAACGCCGATGAACCGATGGCGGATCGGGGTTTTCCGAGTGGTGGGCTTTGCGGTTGGATCGATTACGAAGGGGATTTTGTCTTCGGGGACTATCCTGAGATGCTGGTCCATACGCATGACGGCGGTTGGTATGAAGTGGGCGAGCTTTCACCGCGGATTCGTGATGATCTTCCGGTGGAGGACTTCGCGCTTGGCGAGGTGGTGGCGGACTGGACGCGAGAACGATTTGTCGGAGCGGTTGAGCGAATTCGCGAGTGGATCGCGGCGGGTGATATCTATCAGGTGAATCTTTCGCAGCGCTTTGAGGCGGACGTCCGAGGGGGATCGTTGTTCGGTCTCTATCAGGCCTTGCGTGATGCATCGCCTGCGCCGATGGGAGCTTGGCTTTCGCTTGATGGGCGTGAGGTGCTTTCTTCGTCGCCGGAAACCTTTTTGCGGATTTCAGGGAGTGGCATTGAAACGCGCCCGATCAAAGGGACGCATCCGCGTTTCTCGGATGCGACGGCAGACCGGCGTTCGGCGTATGAGCTTCAGACCTCGCCAAAGGAGATTGCTGAGTTGGTGATGATCACGGATTTGCTGAGAAATGACCTAGGGCAAGTCTGCGAGTTTGGCAGCGTGGCGGTGGATGAAATGCTGCAGCTTGAGACGCTGGAGCAGGTGCATCACCTCGTATCGACGGTGAGTGGTCGGTTGCGTGATGACTGCGGGCCGGTCGATGCCTTGGCGGAATGCTTCCCTGGAGGCAGCATCACGGGCGCGCCGAAGAAGCGTGCCATGGAAATCATTGCGGAGCTGGAGCAGGCACCGCGCGGGCTTTATTGCGGGGCGATGGGTTACTTTGGCTACAATGGAGAGAGCCAGTTCAACATCGCGATCCGGACGATGGTGCGAGAGAGCGGCAAGCTGCGCTTCAGCGCGGGTGCAGGGATCGTGGCGGACTCGGATCCGGAGAAAGAGTATGAAGAGACGCTGCAGAAGGCGGCAGGGATTCGTCTGGCGCTGGGTGCTGCTGGGAGTGTGGGTCTTTGAGCGGTGGGGTTTTCACGGCTAACATTGGGAATGATGCCGGTCAGAGATCTGCGACTTGGAGTGACAGCGAGGACCGTCCTCGAAGGTTGGAGTTGTCGGAGAGTTTCGGCTGAGGAGATTTCCTGCGATGAGATGCCGGAGTGGCCCGGGGATTTCAATTCCCCGCTCCTTGGATCTCCGCTTGTTTCTTCAGCTTGAGGGCGAGCTGATGAAGGGCTTCTCGGCGCTGAGCAGTTAGGGCCATGTTGCGGACTTGCTCGGCGACGTCTTCGAAGGCGGCGATGTGCTCGGCCTCGATCTCCTCGGGCCAGATCAGGTGCAGGGCCTGTTCGTAGTAGAAAACGGGGCTGATCTCCTTTTCTCGTAGCGAGAAAAGCATGGTCTCGAAGGTGTTGAGGATTCGCTCATGCTCGATCCAACCGAGATCGATGTTGCCATCGTTCTTTTGGGTGTGTGCTTTTGCGAGTTCCGCGAAGTCAGCTCCATCGAGAACCTGCTCGCGAATCCCGAGCAGTGTCTTGAAATCTTCAGATGGGTTCGATTCGTCGGGAAAAATAACGATGTGCAGAACCTTGGCGCGCGCCGGGCGGCGGAACACTTCGGCATGATCACGGTACCAGTGGCGGTGGTCATCCTCGCTCAGCTCCGGAAGTTCGGACCAGATGGATTCGACGAAGCGCTCCATTCGCAGCTTGGCCACAAGCTCGGCGCGGATTTGGTCGCGCTGAGCTTCTAACAAATCCCAGGAAGCTCCGTGTTCCCGCCACTCACGTAGCGTTTGTTCGAAATGCTCGCGAACTTCTTCCTTGTCGGGAGTGGGGATGCTTCGCTCGGCTTCCTGAGAGAGCAGGATGCCTTCGATGACTTCGCCCTTCGCCTGCTCGCGGAATTCATCATCGCGTTCGCAGCAGGAGCTCTCGCTCTTTGCCTCAGCTGCGGCCTTGAGCCGCATGAATGCTTCGTCGATCAGAGAGGGATCGATGGTTTCTCCGTTGACGATGATCACAGTGGCTAGCGGAAGCGGGGGTCACGGATGGACTTGCCGAAAAGCGTGTAGGTATCGCCTTCCAAGGAGGCGCGGAGTTCCGCCATCTGCTGCTCGGTGAGCTCGCCACTGATGATGCTGAGGTCTTCTTCAACACGGAGCTTGTCTTCTTCTCGAATTCGCTCGGCCAGCTTCGTCGGATCACTGGTGATCGAGGGATCGGAGAAGATGTCGCGGTAGCGGTTGAAGTTGGCGTTGCCGTTGGCGAGGTTGGTGCCGTTGTCGGTGAGCAGGCTCCATGAATCCGGTTCGGTGGTGTAGGCTGCACGGTTTTTCTCGCGGAAATTGTTGAGGAGGGATTCGCGCTGGGTGTTACTGAGGTCGACGGCTTTCATCACCTTGGCGAGGTCCTGCATGGCGCTGGTTTCGATCTGATTGTCGATCGTGCGGGTCTTGAATGCTTTCAGGCGTTCCTTTTGATCGTCGGTGAGCAGGGCAAGCAGGGCATCCTCGAATTCAAGTTTGCCATCGGCAGCATCGGTCAAAAGTCCGGTCGAGGATGCGTTGGTGGCTCCCTTGTGCTCCGACAGCAAACCGGCGATGGCTTCCAGTTGGTCGACATCCAGCCCGAGTGCCTCGGCGAAACGGGCGAGACGTGCCTTTTCCCGCTTTCCGGCAATCTGGCCGTAAGCCTGCTCGCGGCGCACGGTGATTGGATCGGTGACTTCGGATGGACCAGTTGCAAGGCTGATTGGTTTTTCAGGGCCAGGGTTGCGACTCGGAGCGACAAGTTCGCTGTTGGTCGGGCGCTCGCGTGGCGGCGGCCCGGAATCTGCGGTGGCGCTGCTACCGCTATCCCCGCTTGGTTTGAGGATCCAGCCCATGGCAAAGCCTGCGAGGGCGGTGCCGACGGCGATCATGGACGATGATTTCATAGAATTTCGGAGTAAAAGCGCCGCAGCGGTGGGATTTTGTCGCCTCAGGCGGAACGAATGTCACGAATCGCCGCCGCCATGTCGGGGGCTTTGAATGTGGAGGAGCCTGCGACGAGCACGTTTGCTCCGGCAACATAGCAGCGCGCGGCGGTTTTTGCATCAATTCCCCCATCGACTTCAATGTGGAAACTGAGCCCGGCCTTTTCGCGCCAAGTGGCGGCGGCTTCGATCTTGGGAAGCACCTCCGGCATGAAGGCCTGACCACCGAAGCCCGGGACGACCGTCATGCAGAGCAGCAGGTCGATTTGCCCGAGGAAGGGTTTGATCTCCCCAATCGGCGTGGTGGGATTGAGAGCAAGGCCTGCGAGGCGACCGGCCTTGCGGATACGGTCAAGCGTTTCGGCAACGTCGTGGTCGGCCTCGACATGGACGGTGATCAGATCGGAGCCTGCGGCGAGAAAGCGGTCGAGGTAGTGGTCCGGCCGCGAGATCATGAGGTGGGTATCGAGGAAAATGTCGTTCGTTTCGTGGACCGCCTGGATCACCGCCGGGCCGAAGGAGATGTTGTCGACGAAATGGCCGTCCATCACATCCATGTGGAGCCAGTCGGCCCCGGCATTGATGGCGCGGGTGGTTTCCTCGCGAATCTTCGAAAAGTCAGCGGCAAGCAGGGACGGGGCAATAACGCGGTCGTTGTGGGTTGGCGGGATCACGGCGGAACCTAGCGCCGAAATCCCGCCAAGGCCAAACTCGAAAATCGACACGGTTCGACTCTGAGTTTCGTGAATTTTCTGATGCTCCGTCTGAGCAGCGGGCTCGTTGGTGAGCCCAAGGGGGGAGCCCCTCCTGCTGTTAGGAGTAAATGCTGGTGTAATACTCGTCGGCCATGCGGTTTGAGTCGAAGAATGGGACGACTTCGTTCATCGAGTTGAGGACGATTTTCCACCACTCCTCTGGGCGCTCGTAGAACATCGGGATGACGGTCTCGCGCAGGATGCGGTGCATGCCGAGCAGGTCGTGACGGTCGCGGTCCTCGGGGCTGAGTGATGGATCAGCGGGCGGGACGATGAAGGCGTTGTGGCCGTCTTTGGCGAACTCGCAAACCCAGCCATCGAAGGTCGAGAGGTTGACGGCGGCATTCATCGCGGCGGTCATGCCGGAGGTGCCGGAAGCCTCGCGGGTGACGACCGGATTGTTAAGCCAGATGTCGGCACCGTATTTGAGTTGGCGGGAGAGCTCGAGTTCGTAGCCGACGACGACCGAGGCGTTCGGGTAGTCTTTGGTGACGCGGACGAGGTGGTTGAAGGTATCGATTGCGCCGTAGTCGAAGGGGTAAGGCTTGCCGCCCCAGATGATTTGGACGGGGTAGTCGGAGTTTCCGAGGAGCTCGCGGAAGAGTTTTTCGTCGCGGGCGATGAGCTCGGCGCGCTTGTAGCCGGCGAAGCGGCGAGCCCAGACGATGGTCAAGGCCTTGGGGTTCATGAGTTTGCCGGTCTGGTCGGCGACCAGGCGGAAAAGCTGCTGGCGGAGTTCCTTTTTGCGCTCGGAGAGGAATTCTGGGTCGTTGTTCAGGCGGGCGCGTTCAAGGCCACGGTCTTTCCAGTAGGTGGCGTTTTGTGCGTTGGTGACGTGACCAATCGAGCAGATCTTGTCGTAGCCGCCCCACATCTTGCGGGAGACTTCGCCGTGAAGTTTCGACACACCGTTGGCGATGCGGCTCATGCGCAGTGCGGCGAGCGAGTGATTGAAGACATCGCCTTCGATGCCGGTGGCCCGGCGCACGGTGGCCTCATCGAGCGTGCCGAAGAAGCTGGCTGTGTTGAGAAGCGAGAACTGGTGCTTTTCATTGCCGGCTTCTTCCGGGGTGTGGGTGGTGAAGACGAAGCGCTTTTTCACTTCGTTGACGTCTCCCTTGAAGCGCTCAAGCACGCGGAAGGCGGCGGAGAGGGCGTGGGCTTCGTTGAGGTGCCAGACTTCGGGATCGACCTTGAGTTCTTCTAGCAGACGGGCTCCGCCCGCGCCGAGCACGGTGTACTGGGCAACGCGGCGGTAGGGGTCGTTGTCATAGAGCCGCTGGGTGATCTGGCGGTCATCGTGTTCGTTCTCCGGCAGGTCGGTTGTTAGAAAGAACATCGGGACGGTGCCGAAGACTTCGGAGGGAAGGAACTTGGCACCGACCCAGACTTGTTTGCCATAGATCGGGATCTGGAAACGGATGCCGGTGTCATGAAGGAAGGCGTATTCCTTGCTCCGGAACTGGACGGCCATTTCGCGGCCTTCGCCGCGGGTCTGATTGTAGTAGCCGCAGGTCCAGTAGACGCCGATACCGAGAAGGTTCTGCTTAAGCGCGGCGGCGGAGCGCATGTGCGAGCCGGCGAGGAAGCCTAAGCCACCGGAGTAGATTTTGAAGGACTGATCGATGGCGAATTCGCAGCAGAAGTAGACGGCGCTCTTGGCGTACTTCGGATCGATCTCATAAGGATGAGCGAAAGGGGCGGGAAGAAATGACTCGGGCATGACGGTGTGATTTTGATGAAAACTTAGGGCCTTTAAATGTCCGCTGAGGACGAAGGGTTGAAGCTGATTTCGAGGATTCTGGAGGTATTCGGAAAAGGTAAAGCTCAGCTCGTTCCAAGCTGCAAAGAAATCGGTGCGCCAATCCGACCGGATTGTCGAGTCTGGGAACCGCCAGCGAGCAAATGTCCTCTTCGAGGGCCGAATCGCCCGGACCGCTTGAGAAGGGGAGAATTTCACCAGAAAAGGTGGTCGCAGGCCTCATGTTCAGCCACCTCAGCCCGGATGGAGGGCTCCGAGATCCACTTTCGTAATATCGAGAGCATGGAGTTGCCCGGCGGAAACGTAACGACCGAGGAGACGTAACGACCGAGGAGACGGCTCCGGAATCGTCCGAGCCATCTTGAAGATTTCCGAAAGTTCGATGTGGGTTGAGGCCGTAATGATTCATTGCGATTCTTTCGATTTATGACTTCACCGATTTCCAGCTCCCGGCGCCAGTTCCTCAAACAATCCGCTGCGGGAGCGGGGTTTCTGATCCTTCCTTCCGGCATTATTTCTGGAAAGAACTCACCGAACAACCGGCTGAACATCGCGATGATCGGCACTGCCGGGCGTGCGGAGGCTCATTTCAAAATGGCGAAGAAGGAGAACGTGGTGGCGCTTTGTGACGTCGATGAAAATCACATCGCCAATGCGGCCAAGCCGTTTCCGGGTGCGAAGCATTACCTCGATTGGAGGAAGTGTCTCGAGCAAAAGGATATCGATGCGATCATTTGTTCCACGACCGACCACACGCATGCGCACATCGCGATCTGGGCGATGAAGCGCGGGCTGCATGTTTACTGTGAAAAGCCGCTGGCGAATTCGGTGGGAGAAGCCCGCACGGTGCGGGACACATTCCTCGAAACCAATGGCAAGCTGGCGACGCAGGTTGGCACGCAACTTCACGCCAATAACAATTTCAACCGTGTTAGAGAGCTGATCTGCGAGGGTGCGATTGGTCAGTTGGAGGAGGTGGCGGCTTGGGGAAATCGTCAGCTCCCACGACCTGGGTATTTCCCGGGGAGGGATGAGGTGCCGAAGCATTTGCACTACGATCTGTGGATCGGACCGTCGAAGTTTCACCCCTACAATCCGGGCTACTTCGACCACGAGGTGCCTGGCTCGAATTGCCTCAACTGGAACATGTTTTGGGACTTCGGTAGCGGGCAGGTTGGCGATATGGGGTCGCACACGATGGACCTCGTGTGGAATGCGCTCGATGCGGATCGGCCGACATCGATCGTGGCTGATGGCGATCCTTTCAATACGGATGTGACGCCGGTGAGGTTGGTCTCGCATTTCCGGATTCCGGCGAATGACTGGCGTGGCGAGATCAAGCTGTCATGGCATCAGGGCGGCGCGATGCCCACTGAACCGCTCCCAGGCGTGCTGCGTGGGATTGGACATGGGGCGCTTTTTTCCGGCACGAAAGCTTGGCTGGTTTCGGACTTTGGATCGCATGTGATCATTCCGAAAGATGCGAAGGAATCCGACCGTTTCAGTCGCATCGGGATCAGAGGCGGATACGACCACGAGGACGAGTGGATTGCCGCCTGCAAGGGTGGGCCGAAGACGTCGTGTGATTTTGACTACGGCGGAAGGATGATCGAGACGATGCTGTTAGGTCTGGTGGCTTATCGAGCCGGGGAGGAGCTCAAATATGATTCACTTGCCGGGAAAGTGACGAACCACGCGACGGCGGATGAGTTGCTCCACAAGGCCTATCGAGAAGGTTGGCCCTTGGTAGGCTGAATAGAAGCTATCGTTGCACGACTCGATAGAACCGGCGGGTTTGCCCGACGGCATCGACACCGAGAACCGCAGGCAGGAACTCCCGGTGGGTGATGAATTGGAGGAAGACGACAAGCTTCCGTCGGGACTGTTGGTCGTTCTGAGTTCGCCGCCGCAAAAAAGAAGCGGAGTGTTTCTGAGCGCAGGAAGTTGCGCATGAGCGAACCCTCGAAGACACCATCGAAATCGAACCCTAGCTCGACCCTATTCGAAAAGCCATTCGGGCAGGGTGATTTTCGAATTTTTAGTTGAAGCGGGCGGTCTGCAGAGGGTGCCGAGGGCTTGCGGGAGGTGCGCAGCGCCTTTCACTGGGAAAAATGGCCCAGCACCCT
>CAZVMS010000195.1:0-8912 GCA_964628795.1 uncultured Haloferula sp.
TAGTCAGGGTGCTGGGCCATTTTTCCCAGTGAAAGGCGCTGCGCACCTCCCGCAAGCCCTCGGCACCCTCTGCAGACCGCCCGCTTCAACTAAAAATTCGAAAATCACCCTGCCCGAATGGCTTTTCGAATAGGGTCTATCTCAGGGTCGGACTGCCGTTCAAGCCCGGCAAGCATGCCTCGACCGACTTCTTTCCACGCCTGAAGACGGCCTACCCTCCCTATCGTCACCAGGAGCAGGCATGGACAAGACTCAAGACGGAGAAACCGAGCTCCACGCTAGTGGCTACCGGCACCGGGTCGGGAAAGACGGAGTGTTTCCTCTACCCCATTCTCGACCACGTTCTGGCAAATCCAAGCCAACGAGGAATCAAAGCAATCATCCTCTATCCGATGAACGCCCTCGCTGGCGATCAGGCACGGCGCTTTGCTAAGGAGATCCATGGGAATCCGGCATGCAAAGGCAAGGTTCGGATCGGCCTCTACGTCGGTGGTGAGAGTGAAAAGTCCAAGCAGATGACCGAGACCGGGGTCATCACCTGCAAGGACGAGATGAGGAAGTCTCCGCCGGACATCCTCATGACCAACTACAAGATGTTGGACTACCTACTCATTCGTCAGGACGACAAGGGCCTGTGGAGCGAGAACGGTCCCGACACTCTCCGCTACATGGTGGTCGATGAGATCCACACCTTTGATGGTGCGCAGGGAACTGACCTTGCCTGCCTGATCAGGCGTGTCAAAGCGCGACTGAAGACGCCCAAGGACTACCTGTGCGCCGTCGGAACCTCGGCGACGCTGGGGGGCGAGGAGAGCGGAGCCTCCATGCTCGAGTTTGCCGATCTCATCTTTGGTGAGGGGTTCAAACAAGAATCCATCATTCAGGAAAGCCGCAAGGAAGTTAGAGAACATATCGAGGACAGTGACAACCTTGAGATTCGCTGTTTCGAGCCTCCAGGCCCGGAGCAGCACGACGCGCTCTCCCCATCACACTACAGTGACATCAGCAGCTATATTGCCGCCCAAGCGAAGCTCTGGTTCGACAAGGATCTCGATGTTGAAACCGCTACGGGACGAGCCGAACTCGGCAAGGAACTTCGGGGCCATAACTTCCTCCGCACCTTCCTCCAACATTACGAAAAACGGACACTCCAAGATGGCACGGAGTCCGTCACCAAAAGTTCAGTGGTCGAAGAGCAGGCGATGCTCTCGGCTTTGGCAATTCGACGTTCCTCATGGGACGTCGAGCATCATCGCCTCCTCCTCAACAGCTTCATCTCTCTATGTGCCTGTGCCCGGAGCGCACCTTACGAGTCGGCCTACTTCCTGCAGCTCCGCTCCGAACTCTGGATGCGTGAACTTTCGCGGATGGTGGCCTCAGTCCACCCAGAACCGGAGATCCGATTTTCCATGGACCTCCCTAAGGACCATCCTCAGCAGCATTTGGCTGCGATGCACTGCCGTGACTGCGGCGTGATGGGCTGGGGCGGCGTCCAGAAGGCCAATGAAGACAAGCTGATTCCCGAGCTGGATCGATTCTACTCCGCCTTCTTCTCCAAGAACCCCGACCCGCGTCTCCGCTTCATTTTCCCTGCATCCGGAGATCTCGATATGTCCGAGAGTCTGGTGCAACCGTATCTCTGCGGGAGTTGTCTCTCCCTCTTCGAGAGCAAGGATGGCGCCTGTCCGGAATGTGATACAAAGGCATACGTGCCCAAGCCACCGGGCACTTTCCGGGCACCAGGTGAAATCCCCGAGCCATGCACCTTTAAGGTTGAGAGCCCGCATCGCACCGTTCAGCGGCAGAACGTTCGAGTCGCCGACAAATCCTGCCCCTTCTGCGACAGTTCAACCGGCCTAACAATCGTGGGATCACGAGCTGCCAGCCTCACCAGCGTCGGCCTCAGCCAGCTTTTCGGTTCCCCCTTCAACGACGACAAGAAAGCCATGGCCTTCTCCGACTCGGTTCAAGACGCCAGCCACCGTGCTGGCTTCTTTACCGCCCGGACTTATCAAATCGCTCTGCGTGCCGCTCTCTATCAGGTGATCGGTCAAGCGGGAGAGGAACTCTCGATCGCTCAGCTATCCGATGCCTTCCCGGCCCACTGGCTCAAACAGGGAAATGAGGATTTCGTCGGCAAATTCATGCCGCCACAAAATGAATGGCTGAGTGCATTCGAGGAGTTCAAAAGTGCCCGGAAGCTACCCGCCAATTCCCGGCTGCCATCGATGGTTTCTGATCGGCTCAAATGGGAAGTCATCCGCGAATTTGGTATGCAATGCCGAACGGGAAGGACTTTGGAAAAGAGCGGGGCGGCCGCGACTTTTCTCGACCCAAAACCCCTAGAAGTGGCCACCACCAAACTCACCCATGTAATTCACGATTTCAGTACCTCCTTCAAAAGCATTGAAGGCTCAGATGTCCAGCGGCTGATCGTCGGATTGTGCGAACGTCTGCGCCGAAACGGTGGTATTCATCATCGATTCCTCGAAGCCTATCTCAACAAAAAGGGGGATGCTTGGAGCTTCAACAGCTACAACAGTGAGGCTCTGCCGAGACTCCCGAAACCAGGAGCAGGCAATCGCCCGACGTTCTTCGCGTCGTTTTCCGTCAAAGACTCCTTTGAGCGCCTGACTGCCAGCGGCAGCACCCCGACATGGGCCGAACATTGGGTCCGCAAGTGGCTGGTTTCAATCATCGGCGAGTCCGCCAAGGATCTCGACGTAAGGCCTCTCATCGAGAGAACTGTTGGGGCCGTCACCGACTGCGGGTTGTGGCAAAAGCATGAGATCTCCAAGAGCGGGCCCGATTACGCGTGGTCACTGAATGCGGCCAACCTATTCATTTCCTCGGAGGTATCTGATCACGCCTGCCAGTCCTGCGGCCATCAAGTGACCGCGGCGGCCACCGTCAAAGAACTATGGAACGGAGTCCCCTGCTTACGCCACAAGTGTCCTGGGCGCTACGAGCCATCGACGGCAACGGAAAGTTCGTTTTTTGGTGACCTCTATCGGCGAGGCGACATCGTCCGGATGAGGGCGGCAGAGCACACCGGAATGCTCGATCGCCCCACACGCGAGAAAATCGAAAAGGAATTCATGCGGGAGCCCTCTCTCAGCACTGACATCAAGATGCTCTCCTGCACGCCAACCATGGAAATGGGAGTGGATGTGGGCGACCTCTCGACCGTGTTGCTTTGCTCCGTTCCGCCAGAACAGGCAAACTACCTTCAGCGGGTAGGACGTGGTGGTCGACGCGACGGCAACAGCCTCGCCCTAACCGTGGCAACCAGTGATTCGCACGACCTCAGCTACTACGAAGAGCCGCTGAAGATGCTCGCCGGCGATGTCCGGATGCCAGCAATCTTTCTTCGAGCTCCGGCGGTTCTCGAGCGCCAGCTAACGGCCTACTGCATCGATCGGTGGGTTGAGGGCTCCACCTCCGCTCGAATTCCGGAGAAGATGGAGGCTCTCTATACCCAGATCTCTCAAGAGGCTCACAACCCTCCCTCTCTCGGCGCTTTTCCTCATGCCCTTTACCAGTTCATTGAACTCAACCTATCCGTGCTGATTGATGGCTTTTTGGCGATGTTTGAGCGCAAGGAACTCGATCAGGATAGCATCGATTACCTGAAAAAGTTTATTAAGGGTAACGACTCCGATGAGGGATCCCTCTCCTACAAGATCAACTGTGCCCTGACCGCCGCCCACAAAGATCGAGAGCTCCTCATTCAGCGTCGCAAACAACTCCAGAAGGTGATCGATGTGAACCGACCCAAGAAGCCCCGCGACGAAAAATTGGATAAGGATCTCACCCAGATGCTTGCTGAGCGCAGGGGCACCAATTCCTTGATCACGGAGATCAACACCAAAGCCACTCTGAATTTCCTAACCGACGAAGGTCTCATCCCCAATTACGCATTCCCAGAAGAGGGTGTTACCCTCCGCAGTATCATTCTGCGGAAGCCAGAGAGTGACGATGACTCCGGCAAGACCCGCAAACTGGAGTTCGAACACATTCGTCCCGCCGAAGCCGCCATTACCGAACTCGCTCCTGGCAATTCGTTCTACGTCGAAGGACGGAAGCTCACCGTCGATCAGGTTTCGGTCGACAAGGACGAGTACGAGTCGTGGCATTTCTGCCGCTCTTGCTCTCATCTCGAACCAGTCACGGAGGCATCCGAGAAGCTAAGTGAATGCCCAAGCTGCCACTGTGCCGCATGGAGGGACACGTCCCTTAAGCAGCAAATGCTCAAAATGCGGCAGGTCTTTGTGACCGCTTGGGACAAACAAGTCCGAACACTGGATCAGAAGGACGACCGAGATCTAACAACCTTCAATAAGCAGACATCGATCGACTACACTCGTGATGCCATCCGCAAAAGCTTCAGCCTTCGCGCCGAAGGAGCAACCTTCGCCTTCGATTTCATCGATCTGGTGACCCTGCGGGAGATCAACTTCGGCCAGGATCAGCTTGATGCCAATGTGATTGAAATTGGAGGGAAGAGCCTTCGTGGTATCGGATTCAAGGTCTGTAGCACCTGTGGAAGAGTTCAATCAAAGAATATGCCCGCAGCAAGGCGCCACGATATTTCGTGCAGGCACTACGGCAGCGACGGTGAGGATCAAGAATTCGAAAACACGTTTCTTCTCTATCGTGAGCTGAAGTCCGAGGCAATCCGGCTGCTGATCCCATCCCTCAATCAGGACGAAGGAAAGGATACGCAGTCATTCGTGGCGGCGATTCATCTCGGCCTTAGGTCCGTCTTCGGCGGGCACCTCAGCCACTTGAAGCTCTCCGTCCAGCAACTTCCCATTAGTGGAAGCAACATGCGCTCCCAGCATGTCTTTATTTACGACAGCGTCCCGGGCGGCACTGGATACCTAAAGGACCTAACGCGAAATGAGATCGCCTTCATGCGCATTCTGGAGAAGGCCAAGGAGTCACTCGAATCATGTCCCTGCTCGAAGGATCCAGCACTTGATGGCTGCTACCAGTGTATCAAAGCCTACCGCTTCCGCTTCGTTCACAACCAAATCTCCAGATCAACCGCGCTGCGCCAGATTGGGATCATCCTTGAGCATCGGGACGCGATCGAGGAACGCAGTCCGGATGAAGCCATCATCAATCCCCTACTCGAGAGCGAACTGGAGCGACGCTTTATCGAATCACTTCGCCAGCACGACGACTTTGTTCTAAATCCCGACACCGTTGACGGGCGCCCAGGCTACCTCCTCAAGGTGAAAAAGGCTGCGTGGAACATCATCCCGCAGGTGGAACTCGGCCCCAAACAAGGAATCTCACTACAATCGCGCTCGGATTTCGTCCTCCGCCCCCTCCGCCCCAACAAGGGCTTGCCTATCGCTGTCTTTCTCGACGGATTCGCCTATCACGCAGATACAGCACTCGACAACAATCGGATCGCTTCAGACCTCGCCAAACGAAACGCCATCCGGATGTCCGGAAAATATCTCGTTTGGTCGCTGACCTGGGCTGACATCAAAGGCGAGCTGCCGCCCTCTGAAACGCTTCTCGCCAAGAATCACCACGGAGCTGCGCCGCTCGTGAAAGAGTTCGCCCCTGAGCTTGCCAGCCGGACACCGTTTGCCTCTCTCGATTGGAACAGTTGGACACTTCTTGTCGATCACCTCCTGCACCTGGCAGCGAGCACAACCGAGTCGCCGCTCGTACAGTGGCACACCGCGGCCAGTATTATTGCATGCAATTCTCCTCACCGAACCCCCATGAACGAAGATACACTTCGATCAGGTGTCGAGCAGCTCATGCTAGGGTGTGAAACGAAGCTCCAGCCCTGCCCAGAAGCGACATTTATCGCCAGTCACAGAGACGGCGACAACCTTAAGCTCTTAGCCGCGCTACCGGTCACATCGCTTCAGAGAAAATCTTTCGACAATACCTTCGCAGCCATATGGTTCGACGATACAGGTGACAATCCACCCGCAGAGTTCCAGAGGGAGTGGCAGGAACTCCTGCGTATGACCAACCTCCTCCAGTTCGTGCCACGCTTCGTCTGCTTCACTAAAAGAATGGTCGAGAAGGGCCTGACCACGAACGGCATCGACTGGCTTCTTCAGCAGGATGATCAAACCGAGCCGACAGCCTATCCATGCGCTCTGACCGAAGACCAACTTGAAGAACTCGAGCTACTCGACGAAGCTTTGCAGCCAATTCTAGTGCCTCTACTGAAGAGCGGGAAGGTCCCCTGGCCGGAGATCGGCTATGAGTGGATCGACGAACAAGGTCACTGTGGCAACTCCATCTTAGAAGTCGCTTGGACAGCACTTAAGATCGGCATCGCCCTACCCGGAAATATCACAACTGAATTCGAAGAAGCAGGATGGAACCTGCTTCCCAGCAATGACCTTTCGCCGTCTGATCTCCTTACACTCTTTCCCACTACTCCGACACAACCATGAATGCCATCAAACCAGCCGTCTCGATCGGAGACTCCTTTCTCAAATCACTGATGTCTCTTCCTGATCACATCATGAAGAAAGCTCGTGAAACGATCACCAAGTTCCAGAATGACCCCACCTCCCCTGGGCTCAATTACGAGAAAATCAACGCATCCCCTGACCCCCGGCTGCGTTCAATCCGAGTAGACCAGAACTACCGTGGAATTGTCCTGAAATCAGAGAAGGGAGACGCCTACATCTTACTGTGGATCGACAAGCACGATGAAGCCTATGCGTGGGCGAGTAAAAGACGCACCAGTATTCATCCTCAATCAGGAGCCATCCAGATTGTTGAGGTGATCGAGGCAGATGAGCCCGTCCAAGCGAATGCGCCGGCGAATGCGGTTCATCAAGTGGATGACCGTCCCGATATTTTCTCAGCATTCTCTGATTCAGACCTCAAGCAGCTTGGCTCCACTGAGGACCAGATTCCCTTGATCAGGTCAATCAAGGATGAGCTCATGCTCGAGCATTTCAAACGGCATTTTCCGACTCAAGTTTACGAGGGGCTCTATGATCTCGCCTGTGGCGAGAGCTTCGATGCCGTCATCGATCAGCTTGGCATCGAAACAGGCAAGACCTACGACACCGAGGACTTCAAGGCCGCCTTGGAACTCGATTCCAATTTGCGACATTTCGCGACAGTCACCGATGATGCCGCATTGGAGGCGATTCTCAATGAGCCCCTCGCCTTTTGGCGGGTATTCCTCCACCCAAGCCAACGGAAGCTCGTCGCGACGAACTTCAACGGCCCGGCTCGCGTCTTAGGTGGTGCCGGAACGGGCAAGACAGTGGTGGCGATGCACCGCGCCAAATTCCTTGCCTCTCAGTGTGCAGAGAACGAACGAGTTCTGTTCACCACCTTCACCAAGTCTCTGATTCACGACATTAAAAAGAACCTGCAAAAAATCTGTAGCTTTGATGAGCTGAAGAAAATCGACGTCCAGCACCTCGACGCATGGTGTTCGAACTTCCTGCGAAGCAAGAACCTCAAGCATCAGATTGCTTACGATGGCCACCCAATGCGAACCAAGTTCTGGAATCAAGCTCTCGAAGCCGCAAGCACCGGAGACTTTTCCTCCGACTTCCTCCGTGAAGAGTGGGAGAAGGTGATTCAATATCACGATGTTTCCACCTTCGCCGACTACGCGTCGCTTCCTCGACCGGGTCGGAACCATCGCCTGAGCCGACTGCAACGAAAAGCAATCTGGCCGGTCTTTGAGGAATACCGGATCCTTCTGAACGAGAATCAGGTGTGGGAGCCTGCCGATATGTTCCGGGCCGCTCGGGACTTGCTCACGACCGATCGCATCAGCGCCGGCTACAAGCACATCCTCGTCGATGAGATACAGGACTTCCACCCCCAGGCATTTCGTCTACTCCGCGCCATGATTCCGGAGGACGAGTATTCAAAGAACGATCTCTTTCTCGTTGGGGACGGCCATCAAAACATCTACGGCCACCACATCGTCCTCGGCCAACTAGGCATCAATATCCGGGGACGAGGACATCGACTAAAGCTCAATTACCGGACACCAGAGGAGACCCGAAAATGGGCCGTGTCGATTCTTGAAAACCTCCCGATCAATGATCTCGATGGAGGAACCGACAGCTCAGCGGGCTACCATTCGAGCATGTCGGGGCCTGAACCAACAATACTTAATTGCAAATCTTTCGATGACGAGGTTCAGCACATAGCCTCCTGGTTTAAGGAACTCAGAGAAGCGGACCCTTCCTATATCGCCTGTGTCGCGGTTCGGACCAACGCAGAGAGAGATCAATTCTCGGAGGCCCTCACTGAACATGGCTGTGCAGTCCACGCCATCACTGGAGACGCCATGGACATTGACGACCCCTCTCCTATTAGACTGGCCACCATGCACCGAATCAAAGGCCTTGAATTCGACCATGTCTGCCTTGCCGACTGCGACCCAGAGAGCATTTCCAATCTTCCGGTCGGACGCCAGCCAGTAGAGCGCTGTCTCCTCCACGTCGCAGCCACACGCACGAAGAACTCCTTGCTTGTCATTTCGAGGAAGTAGCCAGAGGTCGAAAGATGAATGGCGACACCCCAAAAAGGCAAACACTTTGATCGTTCCAGGACCTTGATGTAGCGGCCTTGAACGAAACATCGGGAGCCAACGCACTGAGGTGGACCCTGAGCTAATTCCAAAAAATCTCTGTTGTGACCCTCCCCTACACCAGACTCAATCCAAACACCCAACGCTCAAAAGGTGAAGGCAAGGCGAAGTATGCACCGCACAAACCACTGCTTCTGCTTTGCCTCTGCGATCTAGACCCTATTCGAAAAGCCATTCGGGCAGGGTGATTTTCGAATTTTTAGTTGAAGCGGGCGGTCTGCAGAGGGTGTCGGGCGCTTGTGGGAGGTGCGCAGCGCCTTTCACTGGGAAAAATGGCCCAACACCCTGCCTGGAT
>CAZVMS010000196.1:0-1975 GCA_964628795.1 uncultured Haloferula sp.
GGATTCGTCCAGCTCGATCTTGTAGTTTTTGATGGCGGCGGTCTTGACCTGCTCGGCGATTCGCTGCTTCACATCGCGCGTGGTTTGCCCCACCTTGAGGAGGCCCTTGTGCGCCGCATCAGCGATTGAATAGGCGTAGATGTGCGGCCGGGCTTCAGGCTTGGGTGCAAGGATCTCCTCGATGGTTTTAGTCATACTCAGAGGCTCCACTGAAGTTCCATCGGGCGAACAACTTTCTCGATGAACTCAATCTCGCTAGCAGAGATGCCGTATTTTGCGTAGAGATCCTCGTCCGTCCACCGCCTCGTCCACTCCTGAGTTGGCACGAAAGTGTAGACTTTGCGTGTTGTATCTTGGGAGGGCTTATGCAGAAGAATCAGTAGACGCGTTAACCGGCAGGAAAGATAGGACAAAGCGCTCTCTGCCTCACTCTTGGAGTCGAACGGGCCGATGCAGAGATAGGTCTCTGAAGAAATGCTTTCTGGTTCCCCGACGAATGGCGTGCTAATGATTTTGTGCGGGTAGGTGTCTCTATTGCCCGTCCCCGGAGCAGCCCGACCAACGTAAATCTTCCACTTGTCGATAAACTGGGTGCCGTTCGATATTGTGTCCCTGGCGACGTATCCCGTACCGCCATTCTGATAGACCCTTATGTCACCGGGGCTTTTTGCAACCTTACCCTTGAATGTTGTCTCTAAACCGAACGGCTTTCTGGAACTGACCAAGCGGTCGAAACGCTTGCTTGCAGGCAGCGACAGAGAGTCAGATTCTCCGCTCTCCGCGGCAACGACTTTCTTAAGAATCGACAGCCCTTCATTGAAGCGGATAAACACGTCCACACCCTCTTGAAGCAGCGGTCGACTGGCGGTCGAGACGGGCCAGTCCTTGAAATGAGTGGTGACGCTGCACGGTCCGGGATTGTCCCGGTCCCAGAGGAAGTAACAAACGCCCCCCTTGAGCCCCACACCAGGGAAAACATCCGCTGCGCTGAGAAAGTCATCAATTGTGCGCAGACGGTCATCTTTGAGCATGGACTCTCGAAATTCATCCAGCCCCTTGCCACCGGCGAACCAGCGGGCAGGAATAATCATCGACAGGTAACGTGGCTCCAACGCCTTTGCTTGTTCTACGAAGCGTTGATAAATGGGTGCGGCGCTCGTACCATAGCCGCCATCGTCCAACTGGTACGGCGGGTTGCCGATTATGACGTCAAACTGCATATCTCCTCCAAACAACTCGGCGACCCGAGTCTTGATATCGTCGGTGTGAATAAATGCATAAGCGTGGGTTTCGAGGTCTTCACCACGGTCAAGGGTCTTCTGGCTTGCGCCACAGTACTTGCACTTCCCTCCGTTCCACGAATGCTCAATGCGCTCAAACCAGATGTTGCCTGCGTCACTCGTGAGGGATTTGGCAATGGAGTGCTCTCCATTGGCGTGCTTCGAACAATACAAGCTTCGCCGCGCCAGCAGGCTAGTGAGATGCGTGATGCCGATGCCGAACACCTGCTTCGTCAGGATGTGGTCAACGCGGACCTCAAGATTCGGAATCTCGGTCTTCAGACCCTCGGTGAGCCGTCTGGTGATCTCACGCAGGAACACCCCCGATTTTGTGAACGGGTCTAAGAACCGTACCGAACTGTCCGCCCAAATGTTCGCGCCGTTGTTATTGGCCGCCCACGCCTCGGCGAGGGTGTCCAGCATCCGGTTGGCGAACTCGGGCGGCGTGAACACCTCATCGTTCGAAAGGTTCGCAATGCACGTCAACACATCCGGGTTGCGACCTCGGAGCGAAAAAGCTGCCTGGCTGGTCATGTAGGCTCCTCCGTTGCGGTAGATGCAATTCCACTCACCGTCATCGGCGGGTAGGTCTTGGTCGGTGCGAAAATTTCGTGCTTGCCGAGATGCGCGAAGAGCGAACCTTCCTCACTGAGAGACGACATCTGGGAGAGGGTATCCAAGCGAAAATCGCGACG
>CAZVMS010000197.1:0-5704 GCA_964628795.1 uncultured Haloferula sp.
CTGAGTGAAATTAAGTTATTGAATTACAACATGTTGCGTCACACCTTTTCAAGGTATTTATTTTATTTTCAATGAATGATTCATACGCAGGCTGCGACGTGTTTTCGGTCGGTCAGCGGCTTTTCGAATAGGGTCTAGCATGCGCCCGATCTTCTCCGGATAACGGTTGAGGAGCCGGGCCACATCGCTGGCACCCTTGAGTTTGGTGGTGAACTTCACGTCACTCATCGGTCGTCGAGAGGCTGAGGGTTAGAAGGGGCGAGCGAGGATGCTTCGACACCTGGACGATGCGGAACTCGTCGCCGTCCACTTCAATGCGCTGACCAAACTTAGGCAGCTCGTCAGGGAATGCGTTCTTCGGAACCCGCAGGCTGAAGTCCGGCGAATCGACAAAGCCTCCGATGTCGATTTGTTGGTCACGACGAATTCGGCTGATCAGCACGAGCAGGTCGATGCCGTTCCAGCGGGCGGCGACTCCGTGTTCGGTGAGAAGTTGATCGAGGTCGGCGAGAATTTCCGATGCGAGGTCCATACCGGGTGAGGGCTGTCAATGAATCACCCCCTCCGGTTTCCCGGAGAGGGTGTCCATGAACCCACCAGACCGATGAACGAAAGCTTATGCGGCGGGTTTGACGATGCGTTCGAGGACCGGCTTGTTGCCGGGGGCGAAACCATACATCAGGGTGAAGCTGACCTCCTGTTTGCCGAGGCGGCCGTCGTAGCGGTCACGGACCTGAACGGAGAGACCGGTGCGCGGATCGGTGACAACTCGAATTACGGTATCTCCAGTATTTTGTGGCACGTCAGGCACGCGGGCGGCCATGATCAGGCCTTCGCGGATGCCGGCGAAACCGACAAGGTCTTCGGCGTTCTCGGGCAGCGCCGAGTATTCGATGACGGTGAAGCCATTCACATCTGGCAGGATGCCCGAGGTGACCACTCCGCTCGCGGCAGGCGTGATGTAGGCTTTGTAGAGCGCCTCGTCCTTCTGCAGGGCGTTATAGTAGTCCGAGTTAACGAACATGAAGCGGCCCATGTCCGGGATGAAGCGCTTGTTGAGCTTGGTGCCGATGTCGACGACCGCGTTGCGACCGAAGTCGGGAATATCGATCTCGCTTTCGTTGGGGAAGTTCGCGGTGACGATCAGCGCGGTGAGGTCGTCGCAGACCTTGCGGCCAAGTGCGTAAGCAACCTTGTCGGCGTAGCGTTGGTTGAGGTCGATCTCACTGGTCGAGCGTTCGACGTCGGTGATCGAGTAGCCTGCGTAGGCGTGCTTGTCGATCTTCACGGGGACATCGACCTGAGCCTGATCGTCAGGAACATAACCGGTCGCCGGATCGAAGTCGCGGGCCACTGTCGGAGTGACGATGTGAGTGATGATATCCTGATTGAATTTCACGCTCGAAGCACTGAAGTCGGTGGCGATCCGGGCGAGCACCGGGAACTTGGCAAGCAGCGTGGTCAGCGCCGTTTGGGCGATGAGGGCTGCGTTGACGGTGGCATTGGTGTTAGGCATGGCGGCTTAGCGGTTGAAGAGTGGGGCGAGGTGCTTTTGGTAGAAGTGGGCGGCTTCCTCGGGTTGGCGCGCAGCGATCAGTTTGTCGTAGCGAGCGACGAGGTCTTCGAGGGATGCATCGGCAGCTGGTGCGGCATCGTCACCGGCCGGGGTGACTCGGGCGGGAGCGCTGGTGCCGGTGGCGGCAACGACTCTGGCGACCTCGGTTTGCACCCGCGTGTCGAAGTCGGCCTGCGAGGCTTCAAGTTCGGTGATGCGGGTGTTGAGCGAGTCGACCTGTCCCAGCGCCTCGTTGCGTTCCGTTGTCAGTGACTCGACTTGGGCGGTGAGGTCTGTGACCTCGGCGCTTCGGGCATCGAGATTGGTCGACGCTTCGGCCAAAAGATCGGCCTGCGTTTGGTTTTCGGCCTGCAGGTCGGTGACTTGCGTGCGGGCCGCTGCCAGGAGGTCTTCGAGTGAGTCGCTCATCGACCGTGCTCCGGTGTCAACCGCACCTTGAAGCAGTCGTAGTCGGCGCATCGCTTCGGCACGGTCTGGGATGATGCTGGCGAGTTGGTATGTCTCGGCCTGACGACCGCTGAAGGTTTGACCTTCCATCGCCTCGGCTGGGATCGCACGTCCTTTGGAAAGGACCGCCGTGTGGAACTCCTTGGCTGTCTCGGCGAGGTTCGAGCGGATCAGGTCGCGCTGCTCATCGTTGAGCGAAGTGCCCGGTGCGCCCATCGCCTTGTATTTGCCGACCGAGAAAACTTCCACTTTGATGCCAGCGGCGTGAAGACGTGCGCTTTGATCGACGACCGTCTGGACCACACCGATCGAACCGACACGGGCGGAAGGTGTCGCATAGACGGCGGTGGCCTGACTCGCGATCCAGTAGGCCGCGGAACACATCAGGCCGGAGGAGAAAGCGTAGACCGGCTTCTTCTCATTGAGGGCGGCGACTCTGGCACCCAGCTCTGGCGTGTCGGCCACCGTGCCTCCTGGCGAATCGATATCGAGGAGGACCGCACGAACATCCGAACGTTCACCAGCTTCACGCAGAGCGGCATCGATCTCCGATGAATCGGTCGCGCCCATGAAGATGCGGGCGAAGAGGTCGGGCTTGCGAAGGATCGGTCCCTCGATGGATACGGATGCAATGCCATCTTCGACCTGAAGCAGTGGGCTGTTAGGTTTCGAGAGCGAGGAATGGTCTCGGCCACGCGCCTCTTCGGCGGCAGATGCCATCGCGCGAAGTGCATCGGGCTCGATCAGCCATTCACGGTTTTGAAGGAGAACGGGACTCACGCCCATCCGCCCGTGTCAACGATCCCGGCTTCCACAGCATCTCAACCGGCACGTCGAACTTTTGTGCAGTCTCCAAAATCAGACGAGCATCTGCAGCGCGACGTTCCACTTCTTCGCCGAAGTCCGCGCCGAGTTCCTGGAAGTGATCGCTGAGGGTCTTGAGTCCCATCTCGACGTCGGCTCGATTTTGTTGGGCTTCGCGGCCTGCGTCCACGGTCACTCGCTTGGGTGGCACGGTGCTGATCTTCCACCAGTTGGCGATGGGCGGGAGGAGACCGCGGTCGATGGCGTCGCCAATGACGTAGGCCCACACCGGACGAATCAATCGCCGTTCGAGAATCATCTGGCGGTAGGAGAAACGACGGTCTGCCTTGGCGACAATCAGGCGCACTCCCGCGCCACCCACTTTGCTCGAATCCGCTGCGAACTCGAAGGGGATCATGCCGAGCGAGGAATCTCGACGAAGGTGTTCGAGGAAGCCGGTGAAGGTTGGACTTGGTCGGTTCGACTGGAAGCTGTCGAGCGACTCCTCGGGTCGAAGAGCCACGAGCTTCCCGCCGACGATCTGTTGAAGCGATGTGGGGTCGGTTGGTTCGCCCGCGCCACCAATGCCGCCGACCACGAAGTCGCCGGTCTCATCAACTTCACCGCGCCCCGTTTTGAGCACTCGTGAAACGTCGGCGTTGTCCTTCACCGCATGCTTTTCAAGAGCGAGCAGTTCGATTTCATCGAGGATATGATTGATCGAATGCTGGAGTGTCGGATGAGCGCGCACGCCGCCGGCCGATTCAGGCTCGAATACATGCAGCACGGATTCCGCAGGGAGGTCTCGTGCCTTCCCGTCGTCCTGCAGGACCCGGTAGTGGATCGGTGCTCCCCAGGCATCGAGTCCGACGCCATCGACCGTCCCTGTTGATCCAAGGTGATCGCCGATGCGGTGAGACTCGATGAGCTGGATCCTCGGCTCTCCTTCTTCGTCGTGGGTCTTGTGGACGAAGTATTCGCCATCCACATCGACGCCACGGCAAATCAGCGACTGGCATTCCTCGAAGGAGAAGCGGCGAGTCACTTCACAACGCGACGACCACAGAGCGAAGTAGGCTTCCGCCTTGCGGTTCCATTCCGAGTCACCTGACTGGGCCTGGACACGGATGCCATCGCCGGTCGAATAGATCGCCATGTTGGCGACGAGCTCGCGGACGAAGCCGCTATTCTTCTGAAGGTAGCGCGACTTGCGCACCAATTCGCTGCGAACACCCGGGGTGAGTTCGAGTTTCGCATCCGCCGGAGCATGCCCTGGAACCGATCCGCGTCGGGGCGACCAGTTCGCCGCCTCGTAGGGTGATCCCCAGGCACTTGGCGTCAGGATGGGTGGCAGCCATTGCCGGGCGATGGACTTGAGATTCATTTCGGCAGATGTCCGGAGATGAACGAAGTCGCGACCTTGCGTGGCTTGCCGTAGGTTTCGGGGTCGAGAACCCGGAGCGCGTGGCCGCACTCCTCAAGGACCTCGCCGACCTCCATCACGAACTGTTTCGAGGTGGAGGTGTCCGCGTCGTTCCAGTTCATGATCGTCTTGCCTTCGAGAACGAGATCCTTCGCCCGTTGCTGGATCGCCAGCACTTCGGCGACGGTGAAACCTGTGACAAACAATCCTCGGGCCATGCTTGGTCGGGGGTGTCAACGACCGCGCCAGGTGGCGTTGTAGCCACGGGTGTCGATGTGGACGAAACCGGAGGATGGGTAGTAGCCGAGGCCGCCGACGAAGCGTCCTTCACGCCGCCACTGAAGCATGCGTTCGTAGACCTGCTTGGCACTGACGCCATCGAAGGTGATGTCGAGGGCGTTGAACTGGAGGTGCTGGCTCCGGACGGCACCGCCGACGGTGCGATTGTAGTCAGGGGAGCGGTAGGAGCTCAGGATGGTGCACGGCTTGCCGAATGAGGCGCGAAGCTCGTCAAGGATCAGCAGCGTGGGCACGACGTTCTTCCAGAGCTTCTTTGGTGGCACGCTGTTCTTCGTGCCGCGTCGCACGGCGGCGAAGTAGCGGGTGAACTCGCAAGCGTTGAAGTGGCGGAACTTCTGGCAGTTGAACCAGTCGATGAAGGTATCGGTGGCCATGACTCACTTGCTGGTGATGGGATTGACCACAATTTCGATGCGACCGTCGGGCAGCACGGTGAACTCTCCGTCCGGAGTGATGACACGTCCGCTCACTCCCTTGAGAGTGGCGCAGGAATTGAGAAATCCGGTGAGCGAAAAGAGAAGGAGGAGCTTTTTCATGATGCCTCCTCGCTACTGTCAACCGAGGCGACGGACTCACGCCCGACGATCTTGAGCATCGTCGCGGCGGCGGCCTGCATGGACTCACAGTCGAAGTAGTGATTCGGTCGCGAGCCGATCTGTTTCCACATCCATTGACCCTTCTCCTTGATTCGTTGCTCGCTCTCCATTTGAGCGAGGAAGTCATCGTCGACATCATCGGGAACTTCCCAGGTCGGTCCGGCGCTCGGGTCCTGATTGCGCCGCAGACGGGCGAGGGTGTCTTTGATGTTGAGGTTGCTCCAATAGTGGACGTGGCAGAACTGACGATGGCTGAGGACGACTTTGCGGCGTGGTGAGTAGAAGCGCTGGATCGTCTTTCGAGCGCGGGTCTTGTGGGCGTAGACCGGACGACGGTCGCCGATGAGCGCCACCCATCCGCGCTTGGCGCACTCGCGGTAGACGTCGTAGGTCGCGTAGCCGGCGTCGAGGAAGACGAGGCTCAGACTTCCTGATCTCGGTGGAAAATGATTTGGCACTTTTTGGGCGTTTCAGGCGAGTTGGTAAATCAGGCGCGCATGGGTTTCTGGGTGGAGGAAATTGAGTTGGGTTAATTCAGCGAGCAGGGTGCCGATGGCC
>CAZVMS010000198.1:0-5543 GCA_964628795.1 uncultured Haloferula sp.
CCACATTTGTCTCCGACACCACCCCGTCCTCGCTGACCCCGGCTTTTAGCCACTTACGGATCAGCTGCAGGATGCGACGGTCGCCGACACGATGCTCCAGAAACGTGATCATCCAGTCATGGTTGATCGTATCAAAGAAACTTCCAAGCCGGTTTATCCCGGCGCTTTCCCTGACCCTTTTTTAGGCCCGAGGAAGCTCATGGCGGAGCGAGCTGGGGTGATGAGCTGCGATTGGCTGGCTGGGGTTCGGCGGCTGGGTCATGGTATGCTTTCCGGTTTGTGGCTCACAACGTCGAAGGGACGATGGAAGAGGCTTGCCTGCCGTTTTGCCAAGGACAGCCGCTCCGTGTCATCACTTTGGCGGCGGGCTTCACTGCTCGACACGAGCCCTTTGGTTCCGTAACATCGTCCATATGAAAAAAACGATCACGCTGATGGCATCGGTCTTTGCCATGCTCGCATCTTTTTCCGCTGCGGAAGACGGCTTTGTCTCCATTTTCAACGGCAAGGATCTGAGTGGCTGGAAGTCGAACGAGGAGACACCGGGTTGCTTCTCGGTGGAAGACGGTAATCTGAAGGTTAGCGGCGGACGTGCCCACCTGTTCTACGTCGGCGGCGACGGCAAGGCGTCGGTCAAGGATTTCGAGCTTAAACTCAAGGTGAAGACCATGCCAAATGCCAACGGTGGTGTCTATTTCCATACGGAGTTTGAACCATCCGGGTGGCCGTCTAAGGGCTTCGAGTGCCAGGTCAATGCCTCCCACAGTGATCCAAAGAAAACCGGCAGCCTCTATGGCGTGGTGAATGTGCTGGTGCTGGAGCCGGGTCAGAAAGCTCCTCCGGGCAGCCTGAAAGATATCGTCGTGGAAAAAGCGCCGAACACCGATGGCGAGTGGTTCGACTACCACATCATGGTGAAGGGCAAGACGATCACCGTGAAGGTAAACGGAAAGACCACCGTCGAGTGGATCGAGCCTGAGGGCTTCGATCCCGCAAAGGCCTTGCAAGGCATGCCCGGTCGCAAGCTGGGTCGCGGCACCTTCGCCATTCAAGGTCACGACCCCAAAAGCACCGCTTACTACAAAGACATCGAGCTGAAGGAGCTGGATTGATTGAGGAAATCTTCGCGAAACCCTTAGCTCGGCCCTATTCGAAAAGCCATTCGGGTAGGGTGATTTTCGAATTTTGAGTCGAAGCGGGCGGTCGGCAGAGGGGGCCAAGGGCTTGCTGGCCGCGTCCAGCGACTGATGCCCGGGGCAATGGCCCAGCACCCTACCTTGATCTCAAGTTTTGAGCGCGATGCTCCCATGACAGTTGATCTAGGGTATTGTTAGGTGACCGAAGTTTCCTTCCGTGCATGGGAATCGAGATCAGACTGAAGAAAAATGAATATCGTCATTCTCACAGGTGCGGGGATCTCAGCGGAGTCGGGGGTGCCGGTGTTTCGGGGGGATGATGGGCTTTGGGAGGGGCATCGGGTGGAGGATGTGGCGACGCCAGGGGGGTTTGGTCGCGATCCACAATTGGTGCATGAGTTTTACAACAAACGCCGGCAAAAACTGCTGACGGTGAAGCCGAATCCAGCCCACGTGGCCCTGGCTCGATTGGCGAGGGAGTTGAAAGGGGGGCTGACTTTGGTGACGCAGAACATCGACGACCTGCATGAGCGGGGTGGTTCTTCGGGGGTGCTGCACATGCATGGGGAGCTCCTGAAAAGTCGCTGCACGAGCTGCGGCTCGGTGAAGGGGTGCCGTCAAGATCTATCGCGCGCCTCGATTTGCGAGGCGTGTGGGGGGATCGACTGCCTGCGTCCGCACGTCGTTTGGTTTGGCGAGATGCCCTTTCATCTGGATGAGGTGGGCAGTGCGCTGCATCGGGCGGATTTGTTTGTTTCGATCGGGACGTCCGGTCGGGTTTATCCGGCGGCGGGATTTGTCGAGTTGGCGGCAAATTCGGGTGCCCGGACGCTGGAGCTGAATTTGGAAGAAAGTTCGGTTTCGGGGATGTTCTCGGAGAGTCGGATGGGCCCGGCGAGTGAGCTGGTGCCACTCTGGGTGGAGGAAATCCTTGGGTGAGTGGTGGGGGAATCCAGTGCTCCGCGAGAATCCGAGTTGATTTTCCTGCGAATCTCAAGACGTTTAGAGCTATGAACTTCCGCTTGTTGCCCGCTTGTTTTGCGGCGATCTCTTTGTCACTCGTCCAGGCAGCGGAGGATCGCGGCAAGAAGCCTGAGCCTGCGGAGTTGGTCCGGCAACTGGGAGACGAGAGCTACCCGGTGCGTGAGGCCGCGACTTTTGAGCTGTGGGCACTGGGAGAAAAGGCGAAGCCCATGCTGAGCCAGGCCATCGCGAGTGGTGATCCTGAGGTGGTGATGCGGGCGAGGTCGTTGCTGAGAAAGGTTCATCTGGGCATTCTTCCCGATAGTCCGCCGGAGGTGGTGGAACTGGTGGTGAAATACGATACGGCGTCGCCGGAAATGCGGCTGACGATCATTCGGCGGCTCAAGCAGCTGCGTGCCTGGCGTCAGGTGCTGCGGATTCACGAACTGGAAAGGGATCCGAATACCTTGGAGCGGATCGCAGGCGAGATTGCCGGCGTGGCGGTGGAAGCGGCGCGTGAGTTTTTGGCGGGTGATGAGCCGGATTTTTCCGGAGCGAGGGAGGTGCTGGAGATGGGGCGTCCGGAGCCTGAGCAGTTGATGGCTTTGGCAGATTTTCATCGCGTGGCGGGTTCGCTCGAGAACGAATGGCGAAAGGCTGCCGAGCTGGAAGGTGAGCCAGGCCATCTGTGGCGCTACGCGCTGCTTGCGGCGAAGGGTGATGTGAAGGGCGCGGCGAAGGAGGCGGATGCTGCCGGACTTGATATGATTGGCGCGCGTTTGCGGGCGCTTGAGGGTGATCCTCTGCCATGGGTGAAGATGGTCCCGGTGCCGCCGCAGCAGATTCCGCCTGATTCGCTGGATGCCTATCGCGATGCGGTGGCGGATCTTTGGAGTGATCGTGCGGTTCCGGGAGATGTGGTGAAGTCGCTGGTCAGAGAGTCAAAAAATGGCGGTGGCGATGACCGCTTCGGGGCTCTGAGTTTGCTCTATGCCTTGGGTGAAGCGGATGTGGCGACGGATTCGATGGAAGAGCTGGTTCCAGTGCTGGCGTTTTTCCACTACGAGAACAACGAACGGATCGATGATGCCCTCAAGTCACTTGGTATCGACCCAGAAAAACCTGACTACGAGGAGTGGGCGGCGAAGAAATTCAAGGCGGTGATCAGCGACCCGGATGATGCGGAAGAAGAGCTGAACGCTCTGGCGACACTCGGGTGGTTCCTTGAACGACGGGGGCTGGATGAGGTGGCAGCAAAAATCTTTGCCGAGCCTCTGGCTGAGTTGGGTCGCGAGGAACCGGAGGTCTTTCTCGACAAGACGAACGAGCTGTTTGCGAGCTTCAGTTTTAATCGGGTCGTCTGGCCGGTGCTTGATGCGAGTGCGACCTTTGCGGGTGACGATCCTGCAAAGCTGCTCATGGTGCGTGACAATCTGTTCGGTGAAAGCGTGCATATTTCTCCGCTCTGGAAATCGCTCGATCTCTATGATCCGCAAATGGACGCGCGGGCGAAGTTGCGGATGATGGCTGAGTTACTGGGGTCGGCTCCGGACTCATCGAAGTCGCTGGAGAAGTGGTGGAAATGGGGCAAGGAGCAGCTGGAAAAAGAGGCCAAGGAGGAACGCCGGGAGATGATGGCGCTGCTGATGGCGATCAGCGCCATGAGATCGGATGCGGCTCGCTATTTGGAAATGACCGACCTGATGCGTTCCAAAGATCTCGGTTTCGACGATCTGGGTGAGCTTGGAGAGAACTTCCGCTTTGCGGAGTATGAGTTGAGCTGCCTGATCGCGGCAGGGCGTTGGGAGGAGATCGTGAAACGCCGCCAAGCCTCGTCGGATCGCATTCCCACCGATCCCATGCGGCGTGCCTATCTGGCAGGTGCCTTACGCAAGGTCGGGAAAGAGGCAGAGGCAAAGAAGGAGGAAGAAAAGATCGATCGATTGGTGCTTGGGGATGTGCGGGCGATGCGTTGGATTGCCCGGGCCTACGCCAGTTGCGGAGACTTTGAGAAGGCGGGGGAATGGTGGTGGCGGGTTGCTTTGGAGACCACCGGTGACACCCAGGAGTTCATCTATGCTGCGGAGGCGGTGCTCGATGATGCAAAGGAGCGGGGAGATTGGAAGTTGGCGGCGTCGATGGGAGAAATCCAGATGCTCTATCATTTGATGATGGGCGATCGATCCGAGCAGCCGTGGGTCTTGCTGCGATCGCGGATTGAAACCGAGATGGCGCGGGCGCTTTCATTGATGGATCAGGACCGAACTCGTGCGATCAAAATGCTGGAGCGCTGCCATACCCGTGGCGCGACCGACGGATCGATGGCGGATTACTTTTTCCCGGCATTGCGCACGGTGGGGCTGATAGAGCAACACGATCGCTGGTTCGAAGAATCCTGGAAGTCTTACGAGGCAGTGCTTGAGCGTTTTCCCGGAAGTCAGAACACCCGAAACACAGCGGCTTGGACGGCAGCACGAGCCAACCGCCGACTGGACGAAGCGGAAAAGCTGGTGACGACCGCGCTGGAAACCGCTCCGAATCAAGCGGCCTATCTGGACACGCTGGGTGAGATTTGGTTCTGCCGAGGCGATCGTGAGAAGGCGCTCAAGTGGTCGACCAAAGCTCTGCTCAACGAGCCCGGCGAGACGACTTTGGTGCGCCAGCATGAGCGATTCCTAGCCGGCGACTTTCCTCTGAAATAGTTGTGGGTTCGGAGCTCCCAAGTTTTGAGGTTGAGAGGGCCGTCATAGAAGTATAGACCGAGCGAAGATGACTGGAAGGATTTATGGGATGCTGGCGGCTATGCTGACTCTCGGTTTCATGCTGATGCTGCTGATGAACTCGGCTCAAAATGTGCACCGTGATCAGGAAACTCGCACTAGGTCGACTGATTCGGCAGAGGTGTGAATTCCCACCCTCAGGTCGGGTTTTCATGGTGAAACCGACCGAATTGACATCGACACCTTCCAACCAAAAGACAGCGGCAATTCGGCCGAGGACATGATTCTTCTCCTCTCTTCCCGGAACCCTGATACTCTGGATCTTCATGTATCGATTCATTCCCCATGTCGACTTGGCCGGATGCGAGTTTCTGAACTTCCGTGCAGCAGTGCTTTCAGAACCTTGTCCCCATTGTCAGAGAACCGGGGCCATCAGGGCCCACGGCTTTATGCGCAGCTCATCGGATTCCGACGTTCAGGATCGGACGCGGGCATTGAGGTTCTTTTGCTCGGACCGCCGGAACCATGCCGGATGTGGTCGCACCTTTTCCATCCACTGGAGTTACGTCGTTCCCCGCTCTACAATCAGCGCGGAATTGGTGTCCGATCTGATCGCCTCCCTGTTCCCGCTTCCAGAACGACACCCTCTCACGGAGGCCTGTACTGCCGGAATCAGCACGGTCTCCAAGAGCACCGCCTACCGGTGGGCCAAGCGGTTCCGCCT
>CAZVMS010000199.1:0-6861 GCA_964628795.1 uncultured Haloferula sp.
AAAGCCAGATCAGCGCTCCGGAAGAGCCTCGAAGCAATCTTGGATTAAAAAACGCTCCTCCGGAAAGCTCCCCCGCCCGAAAGCTCGGAATCCGAGAAGCTTCAAATCCCGCCTCGCACCAAAGTCCGACAGACTGCTAGAGAGACCTGCAACCTGATCGATGACCCGGCGCGCGCCGGGACGAGAGAACAGTTGCGGCGGGACCTTGCGGACTACCCCGAAAAGCTGCCGCCATGAAGCTGCAGATCATCGGGTAATTGATATGACCGTGGCAGGGGGATCACTCCACCTTTACCCAAGCTCCCTTGGGCGGCACGATGAAGTGACCGAGGGCTTTGCCTTGGAGATCTTCCGCCAGCCATGTCTCGCCAACCTGGGTTTCGAGCAGTCGTTGTGAGGCAACGGCCATTTCGCCGCAGTCTTGGCGCTGGCCTTCCGCGTCGAGCCAAACCAAGCGCACGGCCTCGGACATCATGTTGCGGACGATGACCCGCACGGCGGCACCCTCGGGCACCGATGGCGGGGCGTTGCCACCAGAAGTTAGCCGGAGTTGGGGCGCATTGGCCAATTCCGGAGCGAGGGTTTCGGGCGTCTCAAGCGGTTTCGAGTCCTTCGGTCCGAGCTTGCGCATCCGGGCCAAGGTGGCGGCATGCTCGACATCTCCAGCGAGGTTCACATGCTCATACGGGTCGCTGCGGATATCGTAGAGTTCCTCGTCGCCATTGCGGTAGTGGATGTAGCGGAAGTCTTTTCCCGAGACGGAGAAGCTGTCGGGGTGGTCGAGCTGGGTGATGGCGACATGTGGCCAACTGGCCTCTGGGTCAGCCAGTAGTGGCGTAAGGTCGTGGCCGCCGACTGGGCTGTCTTTCCGGTCCGGCACGCCGGTCAGCGTCAGCAAGGTCCGGAAGGAGTCGAAAGTGGAGACCGGCTGGTCACAACTTCCCGAGGTGGTTCCTTTCGGGAGTCCAGGGCAGCCGGGCGGCACGGCGATGAGGAAGGGGACGCGGGTGCTGGCCCGCCAACCGGTGAACTTTTGCCAGTGCTCTTTCTCGCCAAGGTGCCAGCCATGATCGCTCCACAGGACCACGATCGTGTTGTCGCGGCGTGGCGACTTGTCTAGGGCGTCAAGCACGCGGCCGAGCATGGCATCGGCGAAGTGGATCGAAGCCAGATAGCCCTGAACGCCCCGCCGCCATTCGCCTTGCCAAAGAATGTGGGGGAAGTAACGGTTGCGGGCAAGCTTGCGGCCGGCCGGCGGGACATCGTCGAGGTCGTCGGCTCGGTAGCCCGGCGGAAGCTGGATGGAGTCGATCGGAAACGGATCAAAATATCGTTGAGGCACAAACCATGGCTCATGCGGGCGGTAGATGCCGCAGGCGAGGAAGAACGGTTGCTCGGGCGGTTGTGCCAGCTGTTTGGTGATCCAGCCGGTCACGGCATGGTCGCCGCCGAATTGCTCGTCGCTGCAGTCGAGCGGGCCCCAGTCGGTCTCGTTGTATTGCCATGGGCCGCCACGTGGCAGCGAGACCGGGCGCTTTTCCGGATAGAGCGTGAACGGGAAAGGGTCGTCGCCTTTCTTTGCCGGGAAGTAATCGTCCCAGCTCAGTGGATCGATCACGTAGTGGAGAATCTTTCCGGAACCGGCCGAGTGGTAGCCGTGGTTCGAGAAATGGCGTGGCATCAGGGTCACCTCCGGCATCACTTGCCGCAGCGGCTGGGTATTTTGATAGAGGCCCGACTTCCACGGCTCGATGCCGCTCATGATCGCGGCGCGCACCGGACCGCAAGACGGCGCGATGCAATGGGCATTGGTGAAGAGCATGCTCTGCGCGGCGAGGCGGTCGAAGTTCGGCGTGATCGTCTGCGGGTGGCCACCCAGGGGTGAGATCCAGTCGTTGAGGTCATCGACCGCGATGAAAAGAATGTCAGGTTGGCGTGCGCCAGATGCCGGGATGCCCAGCAACAATGCGGTGCTCAAGATGAACTTGATAGAGATGGAAATCCGGCGAGTCATGGTGCAAAGCGATACCCGCTGCCCACACCGGTAGCGAACATTCTTTCCGTCTGCATTGCGCAGTTCACGGAGTTTTCGCTAGGACGTGGACGAGCAAATTCACTTTATCAACCCATTCGCGAGGCGGATCTTCACTTCCTCTCCAACTTCAGGTCCCACGCATTCGCAGGCCGTGGTTCGTAGAGCGGACGGGCGTCCCGGTCGGGCAAGGAATCGACAATCTTGCGGAATTTCGAAAGCGCCTCCCGGTCCTCTGACTTCGGGCTATCAATCAGGTTGGTCTCCTCCCACGGATCCTCGATGAGCTTGTGCAGGCGGATGATCTTCTTCTGCTCCGAGACCCAGACCTTGTAGCGCTTGTCGCGGATCACCCGGGTTGCAAAATCTTTTACGCCCCGCAGGCCCTTCTCGTCGAGCTTCGCGGGGCCGTGCCCCAGGGCCATGATCCATTTACGGTCTGTGTCCTCCTCCTTGCCGAGAATCAAAGGCGCGATCGACACGCCGTCGATCTTAAGGTCCGCCGGAACCTTCCCGCCACCAAGCTCCACCAAGGTCGGAAGCAGGTCGGAAAAGTCCGTTAGCGCGTAAGTCTCGACACCCGCCGGGACAAGACCGGGACCGTTGACGATGAAGGGTTCGCAGACACCGGCTTCGCTTTCCTCCGATTTTGCCCCTCTGACCTCACGGCCGTTCCGCGTGCCGGTGATGTTGCCACCTGATCCGTTGTCGGTGGTGAAGATGATGATCGTCCGCTTCCTCAGCCCGAGTTCGTCGAGGGCGGCGACCAAGCGCCCGACCAGCTTGTCGGTGTAGCGGACCATGGCCTTGTGCTTCTCCAGCTTGCCCTTCGCATCGGGCTCGTCGGGCGTCGTGGTGAACGGCGCGTGAGTCAGCACCATTGGGAAATACAGGCACATCGGATCGTCCCGGCGTTTCTTCATGAACCCGATCAAATGGTCGGTGTAGATGTCGGGTCCGAACTTTCCTTGATGCGTCCGGCTACCCTCGGGCGTGTTGATGTAGGGGTTGAAATAGCGTTCCGCGCTCGGCTTGTTTCCGGTCTCGTAGCCGGTCCACATCGCCCAGTCGTCGAAGCCGTGCTTGCGCATCGCTTGCGGCTCGAGGCGGAAGTCGTTGATCTGCCACTTGCCCGCCGCACAGGTGGCGTAGCCGAGGTCCTTCATGAGGCGTGCGAAGGTCGTGTTCTCGCGCTGCTTCCAGTCAAAGTATCCCACGCCCCAGCGCGGCACGTCCCAGTGGTTCACATAGCCGTTGCGCCAAGGGTACTTGCCGGTCAGCAGCGTCGCTCGCGACGGCGTACACTGCGGCATCGAGTAGGCATTGTGGAATTTCATCCCGCCTGCCGCGAGAGCGTCGATGTTTGGCGTGCGGATGCTCTCGGCTCCGTAGCAGCTGATCCACTCCTTCCCCAGGTCGTCGACCATGATGAACAGGATATTCGGCTTTTCCACGCGCTGCTCGTCCCTGCCGTGAGCCGACCATACCGTGGAGAAGAGAAGGATGGCAAAGATGTGGACCGACGGAAGAAGACGTTTCATGAGGGGGTGGATTCGGTGGCGGGACCATGGATACGACACCCGGGGCTCTTTTCTTCTCGCGAGTACCGCAAAGGAATGATCAGGGAGGTTCTTGCCTGTGAAGGCTTTGCCAGCAGCGCGCAAACACTCGTAACGATCGAAACCATGGTCGTTATCCTGAGTTCCATTTGGGAATGGTAATGATGTTGATTGGTTTTCCTGTCCCTACCTCGTCCGGATGGAGTAGTCCTACATTCAGCGCGGTGGGCAGCAGGAAATTCCATCGCTCTCACCACGTCGCGCGAAGTAAAAAGAACCACAGTCTTCACCATGATTCGAACAAAACTTCTTCTTGCTGCCTCGAGTGCCTGTGCCCTGTTGATGCTACCGTCGCAGGCCGATGCCGTCCCCGGGTCACTCGGCAAGGCGGACCCCAACGAGGCTGCCGGCAACGTCACCGAGGAGTCGTATGCCACGTGGGCGCACTCGGGATCGTTCCATATTCTAACCACGCCCGACGGAGCCAACCTTCCCGCTGGCGCGTCCGTGATCGACTTCCCGCTGCTCGTCCGCCTCGACTCCGGCGACTTCGATTTTGCGCAAGCGCAGAGCGACGGTCGTGACCTGCGTTTTACCACCGCCTCCGGAGCCACGCTTCCCTATCAGATCGAGCATTGGGATGCGGTGGATGGCCATGCTGCCGTGTGGGTGAAAATCCCCACCATCACCGGCAATTCGAAGCAGGAGATCAAAATGCACTGGGGCAAGAGCGGCGTGGACAGTCTTTCCCGTGGCTCCAGCGTCTTCAGTGCGTCCAACGGCTACGCCAGTGTGATTCACCTGGGCGACACGCTCACGGATGAAATCGGCACAACCTCTCCTTCCAACGTCAACACCACCGTCTCCAACGGTTTGATCGGCAAAGCCCGCCGCTTCGCCTCCGGCAACGGCATTCTCTGTGGCACCAGCGTCACTGGCCTGCCCACCGGTTCGATGCCTTTCTCCACGGGAGTCTGGATTCGCACCGCAAGCTCGCCGAGCAACATCCTGGCTTGGGGGCTCGAACAGCAAAATGGCAAGGTGCAGATGCAGCTCGCCAGCCCGCCCTCGATCAGAATGGACTGCTACTTCGGCGGTGCCAACCTGACAGGCTCCGCCGCGATATCTTCGGAATGGACCTATGTCGTGCACACCTTTCAAAACTCGGGCGCCAGGCTCTATGTCAACGGCCTGCTGGATACCTCTAACAAAGGCGGCTCCATGAACTTGCAAAACACTAGTCGCTACTACCTCGGAGGCTGGTGGGGTAATTACAATTTCGTCGGAGACATGGATGAAGTGCGTATCTCCCATGTCGTGCGCTCCGCCGATTGGGTGAAACTCGAATACGAAAACCAAAAGCCGCTGCAGACGCTGGTCGGCGGAATCGTGCCTTCCGGTTCGGATTTCTCCGTCTCGCCCAGCAAAGTAACGCTTAACGAAAACGCTGGAACCACCCTGACCGCCCAAGCCGGCGGTGCCCAGAAAACCTACTGGATCCTCAAGCAAGGCGATCAGGAAGCCGTGCTTGCCACCGATCAGCTCAGGCTCGACTACCACGCCGACCGCGTCACCGGCGACCAGTCCGCCGTCATTCAGTTCAAGGCCGTGTTCGCCGACGGCACTCAGACGATCGATGTGCCGCTCACCGTAGTCGACACCATCCCGGACCCCGAGTTCACTCTGCTTCCCTCGGTGACCGAGTGGGATGGTCGGCAGAGAATGACTGTCACCGCCAAGATCACCAACCTCGCCGCCATGCAGGCGACCGGCTTCGGGGCTCTCAGTGACGACTGGTCCGTCGATGGAGTGGCCGTGGTCAAGCAGGCGTCAAACGGCACCCTCACGCTCACTCGCGCCCAGGGCAGCGGGCCGATGATCGTCAACCTCATGATGAAAAATGGAGGGGCGCCCGTTTCTAACAGTATCACCATCGACGTGCGGGAACCTGCCAGCGACCCGTGGGTCCAACGCATGCCCGGTGCCACCGAAAAACCGATGGATGGCCAGTTCTTCGCACGCGATCCTAACACCGGCTTCGGCACGCTCCATTACAATGGCACCCAGACCGGCTCCCCGGACAGCGTTTACCTCAAGGTTTATAAAACGCCATGGGGTGGTGCTGAAACCCTTGATGAGACCTACCGACAGTCGCTTGTCGGTGGAGCCTACACGTTCTCCGCACCGCTCGCCGCGGGTCTCATTACCTACCGCGTCGTTTTCGGCACTACCACCGGTGGCGTCGATACCGCCGTGGCCTCGGTCAACGACCTCGTCTGCGGCGATGCCTACATCGTGCAAGGACAATCAAACGCTCTCGCTACCGACGGTCTGCCGGACGACTTGACGACTGACCCCTTTATCCGTACCTACGCTTGGACGGCCAACACTTGGGGTCTTGCGACCCGCAAAGGCGACGACTTCCTCATCGGCTATCTCGCCATGCCGCTGGCGCTTCATTTGAAATCCACCCATAACATGCCGATCTGCATCATGAATGGCGCCGTCGGCGGTCGGCGTGTCGATCAGCACCAAGCAAACCCGGAGGACCACTACTCGGCAGGCAGCGACTACTCGATCTACGCCAATCTGCTGAACCGCGTCGCCAACGCCAAACTCACTCACGGCATCCGCAGTGTGCTCTGGCTCTAGGGCGAAAACAACAGCGGTGCGGCATCACCCACCGGAGATTGGGATTACAAGTCCTACCAACAATACTTCGTCGATATGGCGGCGGCGTGGATCCAGGATTTCCCGAACATCCAGCGTTACCTGATCTTCCAAGTGCAGCCCAAACCCTGTGCGATGGGGCCGAAGGGTGACCAGTTGCGGGATGTCCAGCGCACCCTGCCGCGGATGTTCTCGCGCATGAGCATTCTTTCGACCATTGGCATCGATTCCTCCCTCGGCTATATCGGCTGCCATTACAACGCCACCGGATACATCAACCTCGCGAATCTAACGGCCCCGGTGATTGAGCGTGATTTCTACAACGTCGTTCCTCCTGCCTCCGTCACCGCGCCGAACCTCCAGCGTGCCTACTACACGAATCGTCATAGAAACCAAATCGCCCTCGAATTCGATCAACCCATCTTTTGGAACAGTCTTTCGACGGTGCATTTCTTCCTGGATAGACCCTATTCGAAAAGCCATTCGGGCAGGGTGATTTTCGAATTTTTAGTTGAAGCGGGCGGTCTGCAGAGGGTGCCGAGGGCTTGCGGGAGGTGCGCAGCGCCTTTCACTGGGAAAAATGGCCCAGCACCCTGACTA
>CAZVMS010000200.1:0-6099 GCA_964628795.1 uncultured Haloferula sp.
TGTCTCTGACCAAGCATTTGCGTTTCGTGCGTCTGCCGCTGGTGGGGGTAGTCGCCGGTGCTGCGGTCTGGTTTATATTTCTCCAAGCGGGGGTGATCGGCAAGTTTTGCCCGTGGTGCATGACGGCGCACGGAGTGGGCCTGGCGCTGCTGGGGGTCGGCTTGATCCAAACCCGCTCCAGCGATGGTTTTTCGGGGAGCGCGAAACGGGTCGCCGGGTGGGCCGCGGTGGCACTTGTTTCTATCGGCATGGCGCAATGGTTCGGGCCGGTTCCCGCGACCCACCGGATCGATGATGCGTTGGCCACTACCGGTCCCCCGGCAGGGGTGTCCGCAGCGGTCCCGCCCGCATCGGCAGTGGAGTCGGCGGTTCCACCCGGCAGGCAGGTGACCTTTGATGGTGGGCGGCGGTTTTTCGATGTTTCGCTGCTGCCGCGCCGAGGGTCGCTGGATGCGGCGCAGGTGATGGTCGAGTATTTCGACTACCAATGCGCCGCCTGCCAGACGATGGCCGGGTTCTTGGAGGCGTTTTTGTCCAAGCATCCGTCGGAGGTGGCGTTGTTGTTGCTGCCGGTGCCCTTGGATGGCGCTTGCAACCCGCATGTGGCGACGGAAAACCAACACGCCGGGAGCTGTGAGATCTCGCGTTTGGCGCTGGCGGTCTGGCGGCAGGATCCGGAGGCGTTCCCGGCGTTTCACCGGATGTTGATGGCGGAGCCCTCGGTGGCCGCCGCCCGCCGTCTGGCGGCGGAAATCATTCCCGCCGGGCAGCTTGAAGCCGCTCTGGCGGATCCGTGGATCGATCGCCTGATCCGCTCCAACATCGCGGATTGGAAAGTGTTTTCCGCCACCACTGAGAAGTTGCCCAAGTTGTTGATCCGGCCTAAGCGGATCCTCCATGGCCTGCCGGCCGGAGAGGCCGATTTCATCCGCGTGATGGAGAAGGAACTTGGTCTGCAGTGATTTTTATTTTCCTGATACGCCACCCACTCTATCCGGGCCTCCGGTCCGTTTGTAATTTCAGTTTCCGTATCTCCCGTGTATTCCGCAGTCCTTCCTTTCTAAGATGAACATCCACCAGTTCCCCACCCCCCAGCCCTACGAGCAAACCCTCAGACTCCAGCAGAAAACCGTCGAAGCCATCCTCGCC
Source organism: uncultured Haloferula sp. (assembly GCA_964628795.1). Lineage (GTDB taxonomy): Bacteria > Verrucomicrobiota > Verrucomicrobiia > Verrucomicrobiales > Akkermansiaceae > Haloferula. Next base: position 1,150 of record CAZVMS010000200.1, read on the forward strand.
GAGCAAGAGCCCGAAACCCTCTTCCTCCTCGAACACCAACCGGTTTACACCATCGGCCGCCGTCGCGACCAATCCTCCCTCAAGAACACCACCTCTCTCCCGGCCCCTGTTTTCGAAATCAACCGCGGCGGCCAAGCCACCTACCACGGCCCCGGTCAACTCGTCGGCTACCCGATTCTCGACCTCCGCAAGCGCGGCAAGGACCTCCACGAGCACCTCCGCAAACTCGAAGAAGCCCTCATCCTCACCTGCCAGGACTTCGACATCCCCGCCACCCGACGCGAGGGCCTCACCGGCGTGTGGGTCGATAACCGCAAACTCGCCTCGATCGGCGTCGGCGTGTCCAAATGGATCTCCATGCACGGCTTCGCCATGAACGTCACCAAGGAGTGCCTGCTCCCCTTCTTCGCCATCACTCCCTGCGGTATCGACGGCGTCGTCATGAGCTGCGTCGAAAAAGAAGCCGACCGCCCCATCAGCGTCGCCGAGTTCGCCGAAAAATTCGTTCCGCGATTTAACGCGCTATTCATGGCGGCCGAAAGCCGCTCACCCAACGAATAATTCTTCTTGCCATACTCGGTATGGCACCATACCCTGTATGGCATGAAAATGACCATGCACATTGATGACGCCTTGCTGGCTCGGGTGATGGATATCCACGGAATTGAAACCAAAACCGAGGCCGTCCATTTTGCCCTGAACGAGCTGGACCGTCGTTCCCGCTTGAAAGAAATGCTGAAGAACGGCCTTGGCCTTACCCCGGATGATCTCAAGGGCGGCGTCTACGAAGACTACGATCCCACCCACCTTCGAGTCGCAGAACCAGAAACGCCTTATGGATCGAAACGTCCTGATTGATTCGAACATCTTCATCGGTGCCCTGAGGGAAAATCGGGACCCCTTGTTGGATATTTACCGGCGCCTCGATCTGGTGGACGTCGTCTCGTGTGGTGTCGTCAAAGCAGAGGTGCTTCGTGGAGTGAAGAGCCCCAAGCTTCGCGACCGCCTCTCGGATTTCTTCTCGGTGACTCAGATGGTCCCAACCAGCCCCAAGCTATGGGATGAAGTCTGGGCGCTTGCATGGAAAATGGACCGCATGGGCAAGGTCATTCCCCTAACCGACCTCATCATTGCGGCATGCGCCCTGCGCGCCGACGCCGCCGTGCTCACCGACGACAAGCATTTCAAATCCGTTCCCGGACTCGAAGTATTAGAACCATAATCGATGTTCACCCGATATTCGTGAACACGACCTGGACGTCATCATCGTCCTCGATTTTCTCTAGCAGCGCTTCCACTTCTTCCATCTGCTCATCGGTCATTTCCACCGGCTGAGTCGGAATCCGCTCAAGGCTCGCCTTCTTCACCGGGATCTCCAGTTTTTCAATGCCTCCCGTAAGATTCGCGAACTCCGTGTAATCACCGATCGCCCGAGCGACACCATCCTCCACGTCCAACTCTTCAAGACCGCAATCGATCAGCTCAAGCTCGACCTCTTCAAGGTTGATCGCATCCGTCACCTCAAACTCCAGCACCGCCTTGCGCGTGAACATGAAGTCGAGCTGACCGCTGTTCACCATCTGCCCACCGTTCTTGTTGAAAATCGTCTTCAAATTTCCGACCGAGCGATTGGTATTATCCGTCGCGCACTCGATATAAAACAAAGAACCATGCGGCCCCTTGCCCTCGTAGTTCACTTCCACGATGTCCGCCGCATCACTGCCCGAGGCGCGCTTGATCGCCGCATCAATCTTGTCCTTCGGAAGATTCTCCGCCTTCGCATTGTTGATCGCCAACCTCAGCGGCGCATTGGCATCCGGGTCTGGACCACCATTCTTGGCGGCAAGGGTGATCGACTTGGCGAGTTTCGGAAACACTTTGGACATCTTGTCCCAGCGGGCTTCCTTGGCACGGCGGCGGCATTCAAAGGCTCTTCCCATAATTTGTTCTTGGCTGCCCCGAATTCAGCTCATCGCCCGGCATTCCGCAAGCTTACGAAGAAAGTCTCCTATCAAAATCCTCGTAGGACCCTAATCGACTCACCATTTGCCTTCCGATGAAAAAACCCCTCATCCTCCTTCCCTTTCTATTTCTGCTGCTCCTCGGGCTGCTGATCTGGCATCCGTGGCGCAGCAACGAGGCTCCAACGCCCATCGTCGTCACCGATCCCCCTCAACAGACCCCTCCTGCGCTTCCCGAGCCGGAAACACCAGCTGAACCCGTCTACGAAACCAAGCCCGCCAGCCGCGACGGCATCGGCAAGTTCTACCTGGGTCGGGAAATCTCCCACGTCATGGGTCACGAAGGCATCGATTGGCTGGAGCGCGACAACCGCGAAGAGGAAGAAGCTCCCTCGAAAGCCATCGCCGCCCTCGACCTGAAACCCGATGCCGTCATCGCCGACATCGGAGCCGGCTCCGGCTACTACACCTTCCGCATCGCCGAACTCGTGCCCGATGGCCAAGTCATGGCCGTCGATATCCAGCCGGAAATGATCGCCTTCCTCGAAGCCAAAGAGAAGGAACTCGGGCTGAACAACGTCACCGCTCACCTCGGCACCATCGAGGACACTCAGCTCGATCCCGAAAGCATCGACGCCGCCCTGATGGTCGACGCTTACCATGAATTCTCGCACCCACGCGAAATCATGGAGTCGATCTTCGCAGCCCTGCGCCCCGGCGGACGTGTCTTCCTGTTAGAATACCGCGCCGAGGACCCATCCGTCCCGATCAAGCCCCTTCACAAAATGTCCGAGGCCCAGGCCATCAAGGAAATGGAATCCGTCGGCCTGAAGTGGGAAACCACCCACGACTTCCTCCCCTGGCAGCACCTGATGGTCTTCAAAAAGCCTGAATGACCTGATCCGAGCCGACTTTCTGGTTTCGCCACCTTCGAGAGGTGCTAATCTCCCGAAATTTCCGCCTCGATCATTCACGTGCAGCCCGTCCGACTCCTCATCCCCCTCCTCCTCGCCAGCTGCAACCTGCCCTCGTCGAACGACTTATCGTCGCTTCCCTCCGGCCCCCCACGCTACCAGCAAACCTCAGGTAGCCTCGGTGCCTCATTCAATCCTTGGTGGAAATCACTGGCCGACTCACGCCTCGATCGCGATGTCCAAAACGCGCTGACCGACAACCTCGCCCAGCAACAGCTCGCCACCCGCATCGAGCAGGCATCCGCAAGCCTTCGCCGAGAAGGCGCCGCGCTCTTCCCTCAAGTCGACCTCACCGGCTCCCTCGACTACGACTCGGTCGATCCGGGAAACTCAGGAAAGTCAGCATCCTTCGGTTCTCTCTTATCATGGGAACTCGATATCTGGGGTCGCATCCGTTCCGGCATCCGTGCCCGCGAACTCGAACGCAACGCCGCATTCCAAGACTGGCTCGGCGGTCGCTTACTCCTCTCCGCCGCCGTCGCGGAAACCCGCATGATCATCCTCGAGCAGCGCGCTCGGCTCGTCGTTCTAAAAAGCCAAATCGAGACCAACTCCACACTCCTCGAACTGGTCCAAGCCCGCGTCGCCCAAGGCATTTCCTCACGCGTCGACCTTCTCCAACAGGAACGTCAACTCGATGCAACCCGCGCCCTCGTTCCCCCAACAGAAGCCGACCTCGCCGCCGCCCAGTATGCGATCGATGTCCTCACCGGCAAAGCCCCCGGATGAAGCACGAGGGATTCTCGCGCAGCGCCGCCCCCGCTTCCCTCCCTCCCATCCGCCGGAGTCCCCTCCGATCTGCTGAAAAACCGACCCGACCTGCTCGCGCAGTGGAATCGCATCCTCGCACTCGATGCCGCAGTCGCCCAAGCACTCGCCGATCGTCTCCCACGCCTGGTCATCGGCGCCTCCATCGACCGCGGTCGCTTCGACGGCATTGCCAGCACCATTACCGGACTCATCGCCGAAGCCGCCCTTCCCCTAATCGATGGCGGTGCACGCCGTGCCGAGGTCGAGCTCCGGCGCACGCTGCTCAAAGACGCGTTGTTAGGTTATTCTAACACCTACCTCGAAGCGATCCGTGATGTGGAAACCGCCCTCGTCCGCGAGCGCAAACAAGCCGAGCGCATCCGCCTCACCAAACGCCAGTTAGACACCGCCCGCAAGACCCTTGAGGAAACCCGCATCCGCTACAGCCAGGGACTCAGCGACTACCTCCCGGTCATCGACGCGCTCACCTCAGTCCAAGCTCTGGAACTCTCCATGGTCGCCCTCCAACGCGAAGCCCTGGTTCTTCGAATCGGCCTGCACCGCGCCATCGGCGGCCCCATGCCGACCACCACACCTCCCGAATTCTCCGCATGAAAGCCAAGCTCACCGGCATCATCATCGTCCTCGTCGGAGCCGCCATCGCATGGCTTCTTCTCCGCTCGGCACCGGTCGCGGAAACCAAGGCAAAAGCACGTTCTGCCAAAATCGTTCAGGTCGTCGATGTGACGGCAAAAAATCACCCCGTCACCCTATCCGCCTACGGCACCGTCATTCCCTCCCGGCGTCTGATCGTCCGCCCTGAAATCACCGGACGCATCGAATCCCATCACTCCTCCCTTGTTCCCGGCGGGCGGATTGAAGCCGGTGAAACTCTCTTCAAAATCGACCCCTCCGATTACCAGATCGCCCTCCGTGAAGCGAAAACCGCACTCGAAGAAGCCCAGGCAGAGATCGACCTCGAAGAAGGCCGTCAAACCGTCGCCCAGCGCGAATACGAGCAACTGCTCATCGATCTCCCCAACGCCGAAATCAACAAAGCGCTCGTCCTGCGCCAGCCCTTCAAACGCCAGGCGGATGCCGGGCTCGAACGAAGCACCGCACAACTCGCTAGACCCTATTCGAAAAGCCGCTGACCGACCGAAAACACGTCGCAGCCTGCGTATGAATCATTCATTGAAAATAAAATAAATACCTTGAAAAGGTGTGACGCAACATGTTGTAATTCAATAACTTAATTTCACTCA
>CAZVMS010000201.1:0-9898 GCA_964628795.1 uncultured Haloferula sp.
AAGCCAGATCAGCGCTCCGGAAGAGCCTCGAAGCAATCTTGGATTAAAAAACGCTCCTCCGGAAAGCTCCCCCGCCCGAAAGCTCGGAATCCGAGAAGCTTCAAATCCCGCCTCGCACCAAAGTCCGACAGACTGCTAGCAGCAGCAAAGTTCATTCTGCACTGGTGCTTTGCGGCGTCTTCTTGCTCGCCGCAGCTTCCGGGGCCAAGCCGGAGGCGACGCTTGATGCGCCAAAGTCTTCGGAGCAGGAGCCATCGACGATGCCGATTCGCGATGATGGGCTGAAGGATTACGTCACCCTCTCCAAACGCCTGCCTCATTCCGAAGAGCGCCCATGGACGCTGGTCTGCACCCTCCCGCACAATGCCCAGTTTCAACCATCGATCGAAGTCGAGGCAAGCGAAGGCAAGACCATCGTCTTCGAGTCGACCAACCATCTGGCGAAGTGGATGCAGCCTAACCAAGAATATACGACTACGGAGGGCGTTCAAACCCACGAGGTGCCGGGTTGGATCAGTGGTCAGGGCGTCGTTTACGCGATTCCCGCAGGCGTTACCGTGCGTGCCGTGAAATACCGCGAGACGGGATATGACACCGATTTCTCGGGCTCGTTCCACTGCAATGATAACGACTACAACATCTTATGGAAGAAGGCGACCCGCACCTGCTACCTTTGCATGCGCGATCACTTCATGGATTGTCCCGACCGTGAGCGGACGCCTCTATGTCTGGGCGATGTCTGCATCCAGATGGAGGAGATTTTCTATGCCTTCGATCTAAGGGCGCACGAAATCGCCAAGCAGTCGATTTTGCGAAACCCGAACTATACCCATATCATCGACCAGAACCTCATGTTCGCTGGCGAGTATGGAACTTGGTTCTACTATTTGAACACGGGAGACTTGGACACGATTCGCCAGCAATATCCGAACCTCAAAGCCTATCTGGAGAAGTGGCCCTTGGCGGAGAACGGCGTGGTCAAACACAACACCGACGGCTGGGACTGGTGCGATTGGGGCAGCCCGTCCAAGGACAAGACGGTCGTGCAGTGTGCCCAGTATTATTCCACCCTAACGGCATTCCGGAAAATGGCCGTGGCCACCGGGAATACTGACGACCTGCCGGAAATCGACCGCAAGCTCGAAAGCATCAAGTCGAACTTTGACGCCGTCTTCTGGCGCGGCAACTACTACATGTCCGATGCCGTGACTTACCCTGACGAACGGGCCAATGCCATGGCCGTCATCACCGGTCTTGCCTCCCCTGACAAATGGGACGCCATTTTTGAAAATGTTCTCAGCCGGAAACTCTGCCCGACATGGGAAGATGGTAACACCTACAATGCCAGCTCCTACTTCGAACGCTGGATCATGGAGGCCCTCTGCAAGATGGGCAAAGAAGAGTTCGCCCTGCTCCGCATGGCGGACCGCTACCGGGACCAGATCGAATGCCGCACCACCACGCTGTGGGAGCACTTTGGCCGGTGGTGGCAGACCAAATTCGACCCCAACTCGACCATGAACCACGGCTGGAACTCGCCCAATACGGTGCTCTCCCGCTACATCGCCGGAGTCGCCCCCACCAGCCCTGGCTGGAGCACCTTCGAGGTGCTGCCCAAAGAGGCTTTTCTCCGCTCCCTCGCCGTGGGCCTGGACACCATCAAAGGCCGGGTTGAAATGGATCTGCTCAAGACTGCAGAGACCTACAGCCTCGCCGTGTCGGTCCCCGTGGGAGCAAGGGCGACCATCGGAATCCCCACCAGCTCATTCTCCAAACTGAATTCCGCCAGCCTCAACGGCGCGACGATCTGGGATGGCGTTGCGCCGACCGGCCTGCCCGTGGGCGTGGAATGTCTCGGCATCGTGAATGGCCACCTGCGCTTATCCGTGCCCGCCGGCGATTGGAAATTCGTCGCTCATGGGACCTTGCCACTGAGTGAGGCCAAAGCTCCGAGGCCGGCCCCCACTCCCTCCAAACGCATCGACTCATCCAACTGGATCACCACCGCATCCCACACGCATACCGGACCCACCCTTTCCTACGAGTACGGCAAAAAGGAAGGCGGCAGTCCGGCAGATGCCATCGACAGGGATGTCTGGAGAGGCTGGAGCACCGGCATTCCGCAGGAGCCCGGCCAATGGTATGCCATCGACTTCGGCAAGGCCGAAACCTTCGACACCATCCGCATCGAGAATGGCTGGGCACCTTACGACTACTTGAGATCCTACGAACTCTATGTCTCCGATGACGGCCAGAACTGGGGCGAGCCCGTCGCCACCGGCAAAGGTACCCCCGCCATCACAACCATTCATCTGCCTGCCCGAACCTGCCGCCACATCAAACTCGTGAGTCGTGGTGCCTCGACCTATTGGTGGTCCATGTTTGAAATCGACGTGCTGTCAACGCCGGCCGATGATGGAGGATTGACCCGTGAAGAGCGCATCGAATGGTGGAAGGACGGCAAGTTTGGCATGTTCATCCACTGGGGCTTGTATGCGATTCCCGCGGGCACTTGGGGAGATAAAGTCTACAAGAGCGGCTACTCCGAGTGGATCATGTTCTCGTCCAAGATCCCGGTGGCGACCTACCGCAAGCTTGCGGGCGAATTCAACCCGGTGAAGTTCGAGGCGTCTGCCTGGGCAGAACTGGCAAACGACGCCGGCATGAAATACATGGTGCTCACCGCCAAACATCACGACGGATTCAGCATGTATGACTCGGCGTTGACGGACTACGATGTGGTCAATGCCACTCCGTATGGTCGGGATGTCACCGGCGAGTTGGCCAAAGCATCACGTCAGGCAGGGCTGCATTTCGGCTGCTATTACTCGGTGGACCGGGACTGGTTCCGACCGACCGGCCCGGGCAACCGCTACCAGCAGACCAATACCTGGGATTTCCCGGAGTCCACTGAAGCGGACTTCGACCGCTACTTCGAAGATTTCGCCAAACCCCAGGTCGAGGAGCTGTTGGTCAAGTACAAGGCCGACCTCATCTGGTTCGATGGCATCAGTATGAAGTCCGACCAGCAAGTGGCATCGCTCTATCAGAGCATCCGCAAGTTGCGGCCGGAGGTGGTCCTTAACAGCCGCATCCACCACTGCACCCCGCCAAAGGTGATTCCTCCTCCGTTTTGCGACTATCTCTCGACCGGTGACAACGAAATTTCCGAGAGAAACCTTGGCTTCGAATGGGAGAACCCGGGTTCGATGAACACCAGCTATGGCTACAACCAGCACGACCACCAGTGGCGCTCGACCACGACCATCATCCACAATCTCGTGGATTCGGTGAGCAAGGGCGGCAACTACCTGCTCAATGTGGGGCCGACGGCCGAGGGACTCATCCCCGAGCCGTGCATCGTTCGGCTGCGCGAGGTCGGCCGCTGGATGGAGGTCCATGGCGAAGCCATTTACGCCACGTCAACGTGGCCGGCCCATGCTGAAAAGGCGCAGGTCAAAGGCGGCGATCCCGTCGAGGTTCGCTACACGCTCAAAGGTGACACGCTCTATGCCACCTGTTTGTCATGGCCCGCAGGCGAATTGACTCTCAAGCACGCCACACAGGAGGGGCGCAAGGTGGCATCATGTCAGATGCTGGGCAGCGAGGAAGAAATCAAGTGGAGTGTTGGCGTGAATGGCCTCAAACTGAGTGTGCCGGAGCACCAAGCTTCCGACCACGCTCATGTCTACCGTATCCAGTGGGCGGCGGCCGACTGATCCATGATGCTGGCCGCCCCTCGTGGAATCGAGATCCACCCCATTCCGACCATCGCCTGCGGACTGCCGCAGCTCCGACGATAATCTATTTGCGCTATTGCGGCGAGCTGCTCAACGTCCTCCATCCTCGATTCGTCCATCAGTCCCGGCCCTCGTTCCCACGCCGATGTCTCCCGTCGCATGGCAGGAGGTCGTCGATGCCACGCCGGATTCAGTCTCATCGTCACCCTATCGCTGATGCTGCTGCTGAGCCTGCTGGCGGTCGGGCTGTTGAGCCTCTCCACCTTGTCGACACGCGGCACCAGCGGCCAATTGGCGCAGGCCGAGGCGCGGGCCAATGCCCGGCTGGCGCTGACTCTCGCCCTCGCCGCCCTGCAGGAGGAACTCGGCCCCGACCAGCGGATCAGCGCGACGGCGGGCATCCTCGACGCCAAGCCCGCCAGTTCCGCCATCGACGACGTCGCCCATCCGCACTGGACCGGCGCTTGGAATTCGTGGGGCGCGGGAAGACAGACCTTCGGAAAAGACGAGCCGAGCGACCATCGCACGGTGCAGCTGACCCCGCGCTCCCGCAGCAATTCGAATACCGGCATGCACCCGAGCTACGAACCGGGACGCAAGGACCACTTCCGGCGCTGGCTGGTCTCCCTCGATCCCGAGGCCGCCGCCGATCTCAAATCGGCCCGTTCGTTGCAATTTGAAGGGACAGTGCGGCCCGCTCGCGATGCCACCGCCGTGGCCCTCGTCGCCGCCGGTTCGGTGGGCCCAAGTCAAGAGTCATCCCACGTTTCTGCACCGCTGCGCAGTCTAGATCCGGGAAACGGGACCGGTGCCGGGAAGCGCGGCCGCTTCGCTTGGTGGGTGGCCGACGAATCGACCAAGGCGCGCATCATGGCGGACCGTTTGTTAGAGGATGAGGAAAGCCTTGGCCTGTCGGACCACATCGCCCGCAGTCAGGGCGCGGGTTCGCCCGGGCACGAGATCCTCGAGGAACTCGAGAAACTCGATGACAACGCCAGGCTGGAAAAGGTCGTCAGCCACGACTCGATCGTCCTGGCCGGAACTGGCGGGGAGGAACCCGTGAAAATCCGGCGGCTCCACCACGACCTCACCCCGTGGTCGCGCGGGCTGCTCACCGACGTGCGCGAGGGCGGACTTAAGCGCGACCTCAGCGGCCTGCTCGAACGGCCAATCCGACTCAAGGAGCCAATGCACCGAAGCGCCAGCGACGACCTGCTCTATGCCTTCGGCGCGGAGGGCGAAGAGCAGGTGCCGATCCAGGATCTCGCCGCTTACTACCAATGCTACCGCGAGGTCGTGAAATTCTCCAACCGGCAGTCAGGTAACTCGCTCGCGTCGGGCACGCTGCAGGTGAACAACATCGACTTCGGCAGCCGCAGCGAAAACCCCGACCTCGGGAGTCGCTACGACTTCACCCGCGAATACACCAACATCTACCGCATGCCGATCCCGGTGAAGCTCCAGTTCATGCTGAGTTACATCGCCGCGCCCCGCAGCCGCGCCGACCGCCAGGCCCAGCCGGAGAACCTGGACACCCACAAGCTGCACATCGGGATGACCCCGGCGCTGACGTTCTGGAATCCCTACAACGTGCCGTTGGTGATGAACCACGGCACACCCCGTTCGACCCAGCTGCGCTTGTTTAACCTCCCCTTCGGCATGACTTGGAGCAAGGGCCGCTGGAAGTCGCCCAAGCCGAATGACCTCGTTTGGATCACCAATCGCAACCAGGAGGGCGGCGACCGCGACACTGGCGTCACCCTCTACGTCGGCGGCGAGCGCCCGGTCGTCTTCATGCCCGGAGAGGTGAGGATTTTCTCGCTGCGCGAGGACCAAACCGCCTCCAACAACGAACTGCGAAACAGCAACGTCTGGCGAAGAAACCTTGAAGCCCAACCCGGATGGGACCCGCGCGCCTACATCGAACTCACCCGCTCGGAACGCGACAGTAACCGCAGCACCGTGCAGATCGAGCATCCCGGAGCCGGTGGCCGTCTCGCCGGGGGAGGAGCGCTCACCTTCAAGGCAGGCGACCGGCTTTCACTCCAGCTCGAGGCCGCGGCCAGCCGCGAAATGGCCAATGGAGCGGCCCTGCATTTCTTCATCCGACAGTCGAACACGATGTCCGGCGGACAGGAACAGAGTGAAGATCCCGCCCACATGCGCCGCCAGTATCAGCTCACCTCGCGGCTGCACACTGATTCCCAGACCCAAGCCGGATCCAACAAGTTCAACGAGGAACTCATGCGTGGTATCTTTCCCGAGGGGCAGGACAGACTCACTCTCGATGTGCCGGTCAACACCCTCCTCAGCGGTGAGCCGCAGGCTTTCCTAGCGGTGACCCTCGCCGCCTCATGCGAAACCTCTGAGTCCAATGCCGGCGCTTACCGCGGCCGCCGCACGGTAGCGCGCCCGTTCCTCCACTCGACTCCGGTCCGTGCCGTGAGCTTCATCGACCGCGCCGACCGCGCCGCAGCCTACCACCACGGCTGGAACTGGTGGATCGAGCCGGTCAATAGCGAGGACGAAGTCGGAGCGGTGTCAGCCAACGACCGCAACTCCTTCTATGGCGGCGGCTACACCGCAGACTTCGGCACTTCCTTTTGCATCCAGCAGGAAGTCCCCGTCACTCCGCCCCAATCGATCGCCGCCCTCAGCCATGCCACGCTCAGTGGCTACAGCCTCGCCGACCGCATCCTCGGTGCCAACGCCAGCGCCCGGACCAGTCGCCGCATGAGCAGCTACACCGACAATCCCTTCGCCAATACCACCGCCACCGGTGGCAACGGGCTCTTCCCGCGCACCGCCCAAGCGGTGGGGAACGCCTACGCCCATCCATTCATTCCGCCAGACCAAGCGTTCACCAGCTGGACGCGCCACTTCAACGTCACCGACGGCCCGCAGCGAGTCACCCTTGCCGACCATTCCTACCTCGCGAACAAGGCACTGTGGGACGAGTATTTCTTCTCGTCGATCACCTCGCGCGAGGCCGGCCAACTCTCCCGGCTTGCAACCAAGTCGAGGGACCGCGAAGCCTCGAAGATCTGGGACGACCTCCCCCGCGACGCACGCGTGGACGCGAAAACCTTGGCCCGTGGCTTTTTCTTCAAGGACGCCCTGCTGCCGAACACGCGCTTCTCGCCCTACCGTTCTGGTCTGACCGAGGATGACCTCGACCGTTTGGTCGACAACCAGCGCGTGAACCTTGACGGCGTCGAGGAACTGGCCTCGCATTTGTTCGTCGAGGGCCCCTTTAATGTGAACTCGACCTCGGTCGAGGCGTGGAAGGCGGTCTTCGCTGGGATGCGGGGACACGAGGTGGTGGTGGACCGTTCGCCGCGCGGCCGGCCGAGTTCATGGCCCTCGTCTCATGAGCTAGTGGAAACCAAGGGCACACCGGTCAGTGGATTCTCGATCACCAGCGGCGAACCGTGGAAAGGCACCAGCAGCGATCCGGCCGACCCGGAACAGTGGCACGCATGGCGCAGCCTCAGCGACGGGCAGATCGACGAACTCGCCAACGCCATGGTCGAGCAAGTGAAACGTCGTGGCCCCTTCCTGGCGCTCTCCGAATTCGTCAACCGCCGCCTCGACCGAGATCCCGAACTCGCAAAAAAGGGCGCGTTGCAGGCGGCGCTCGACGACGACGAGGTCTCGATCAATGCCGGCTTCCGCAATAGTGACCGCTCGTTCAGCAGCGACGAGCTGTCCTCGCTCTCCGAGGTCCGCTTTCCCGAGGCACTCGAGGGGCCGGTCGCCTACGGCAGCATCGCCTACGCCGATCAGGCCGACCTGCTGCGACAGCTCGGTGGCCAGCTCACGCCACGCGGCGATTGCTTCGTCATCCGCAGCTACGGCGACAGCGTCGCTGCCGATGGCACGGTGCTGGCCCGCGCGTGGTGCGAGGCGGTGGTTCAGCGCCTCCCGGAATACGTCGATGCCGGTGCCGCCGACCTTCCTCACGCATCTTTCGACCTCCTCCGTTCGGAGACGAACCGCCGCTTCGGGCGCTCGCTCCGGATCGTCTCCTTCCGCTGGTTGAGCCCGGAGGAAATTTGACATCTTCCCGACATGACCTTTCGACCACCGTCCCGCCTCCTCCGCCTCGCAATCGCTCTGCTGGGATTCGCCTCGGCTCTTGCCGTCGGTGCGGACGAATCCGTCACCGTCAAAGCCCTCTGCTTTCCCCGCCCGGAGCACGACGCGACCCTTGAACTGTTCTCCGACAAGGACGAGGTCATCAAGATTCCGCTCCAGAGCCACGAATTCACGCTGCCGATCCAGGTGCCGCGCCTCGCGGAATGGCGCTTCGGAAAAAGCGGAACCGGCCCCGAGGGCGAGTTCACCTTCAAGACCCAATGTCGCGTCAAGCCCCTCCCGACGAAACAGCAACTCCTCCTGTTCATCCGTAAGGGAACGAAGGACGACGCCTTCGAAGTCTTCCCCCTCAATCCTGGCAAGATTCCGGCTCGCAACTACGCCATCCTGAACCTCACCGCCGGACCAATCACCGGGGTCGTGGGCGGGGAAAAGCTCCGCCTCCCTCCCGGTCGCCGAGCCATCGTCGCGCCCAAGGCGGATCGCGGCAAGGACCTGTGCTTCGCCTCCTTTCACTACCAGCGAAATGACCAGTGGCGCCCGTTCTTTTCGTCGAACTGGCGGTTGCGACCAAATGCCCGTGTTCTAGTCATCCTCTATCAGTCCACCGGACAGCGTGCGCCCCGCCTCCATACAGTGATCGATCCGCTGTGACCCCGAAGCGCACACGCCATCAAGCCGTTCTACTCGTTAAATCCTCAAAAGTCTCATTTTTGTTCTTTCGAACAGCTTTTTCCGTTTGACCAATTGCCGCCGACCTGCGAAATCATCGCCCATGGCCAAAACCGCTGATTCCTCCGACAAACTCGCCGACGCCCGCAAGCGCAACCTCGACCTCGCAATCTCCCAAATCCAGAAGGAATTCGGCGAAACCGCCATCATGCGCATGGGCGACGCCAACGCCGTCGACATCGACGTCATCCCCACCGGCAACCTCGTCATCGACCGCGCCCTTGGCGTCGGCGGCTTCCCCCGCGGCCGGATCGTCGAGATCTTTGGACCGGAATCCTCCGGTAAAACCACCCTCACCCTCACCGCCATCGCCCAGGCTCAAAAGAGCGGTGGCCTCGCCGCCTTCATCGACGTCGAGCACGCCCTCGACCCCCAGTATGCCCGCAAGCTCGGCGTCAACCTCGACGACCTGCTCATCTCCCAGCCCAGCTCCGGAGAAGAAGCCCTGCAAATCGTCGAAGCCCTCGTCCGCTCAAACGCGATCGACGTCGTCGTGCTCGACTCCGTCGCCGCCCTCATCACCAAACAAGAACTCGCTGGCGAAATCGGCGACTCCACCGTCGGTGCCCAGGCCCGCCTCATGAGCGCCGCGATGCGGAAACTCACTTCCCTCATTTCCAAAGCCAGCACCGTCTGCATCTTCACCAACCAGATTCGTGAAAAGATCGGCGTCATGTTCGGCAACCCCGAAACCACCCCCGGCGGCCGTGCCCTCAAATTCTTCGCCTCCGTCCGTGTCGATATCCGCCGTATCGGCCAGATCAAAGCCACCGACGGCACCGTCCAAGGCAACCGCACCAAAATCAAGGTCGTGAAAAACAAGGTCGCCGCGCCCTTCACCACCTGTGAGTTCGACATCATGTACAATGAGGGCATCTCCTCGACCGGCTCCCTCCTCGACATGGCCCTCGAATTCGACCTCATCCAAAAGCGCGGCTCATGGTTTGCCTACAACGGCGAGCAACTCGCCCAAGGCCGCGACGCCGTCAAAACCGCCCTCAAGGAAAACCAGGAACTCTTCGACGAGCTCACCGTCAAGGTCACCGAAAAGCTCAACGAGGCCAAAAAATAGAGGCCGCTCTTCAATTCAACCGAATCCCGAGACCAGCCCAGGGTTGCCCCAACCCTGGGTTTTTTCGTGCCCACCTCCTCCCAACGCCAACGGCACTGCGAAACCAACACTTCCCACCTCAAAACAATACCGATTGCCGCAGTAGTGTTCGGCATGCTCGCTGCTTGTTGAAACGAATTTCTGAATGTGACAAAACCGTCACTTGTACTGTTAGTTGATTTCTGGTTTCCTTCGCTCGTGGGCCGCGCCAAGGACA
>CAZVMS010000202.1:0-7733 GCA_964628795.1 uncultured Haloferula sp.
CCTGCGTCTCCACTTACCCATGCTACACCCGGACCGTCACCGATCCCAGCGTAGGGCTTGTGGCCAGAGTTACTGGCTAGGTTTTCTCTGTAAGACTCTTTCATTCTCTATTCCAAGCCGGTTTATCCCGGCGCTTTCCCTGACATCTTTTTTTCTCGCCCTTCCGATCTCGGCTCTTTCCTGCGGCCCGCCCACCGGGACCGCTGAAGGAATCGATTTACCACAAAAGGTGGGTTGCGGAACAAGCCCTTCAACCGAAGCTTGCCAAGGAACTGCCGTTTTTCGCATTCTTTGAGAGACTGGACCTCGAAACGCCTATCCAGAAACGAAACCCCAAAGTTGTTCCCCGCATGAAACCTTCGAATCTCACGGTGGCGATGCTATCGCTCGCCCCCACCTACCTCCTCGCCAGCTCGATTCCGGTCGAGAATCCCTCTGGCGAGATCAATAACGGAATCGATCGGGCGGTCATTTCCAGCCCATCCGTCATCGGGTGGGATGCCAGCGGTGGCACCGCTCAGGTCATCAACTCCGGCATCGATTTCGGCAACGGTGGTTGGCGCCTGACTTTGGAAGACAGCGCGGAAGTCTTCCAGATGACCGATCACACCGTGGCCACGGGCGAGGCCTTCTCGCTGCGTTTCGATGCCGCCATGTTTGGAGGAAACCTGCCGGGCGGAGGCAATTTCAGCTCCGACCTGACGCTGGTAGGCGTCGGCGTGCGAAACGGCGACTTCGAAGCCGACACCTCCACAGTCGATGATCGGAGCTTCACGGAAACACCGAACTGGGAAAACCTTGAAGGAAACCAAGCGATTCAGGCCACCCGGAACACACTCCCTTTCAGCAACCGCAATGCCGTGATCGTCCAGAATGGCTCTCGGATCTTCGGGCTTGATACCGGCCACACGCTGGCCACCGGCGAGGTCTTTCAGGCGAGCTTCGTGTGGCGCGATGCCTCGGGCTGGAACGACGAACAGGACACCGTCGGGGTGACACTCTTCACCACCGCGAACGACGAGCTCAACGGGACGAAAACGATTCTTCAAACACTGGAGTCCGGGACTTCCACGATCGACTCCACCTATGAACAGGCGGTGCTGACCTTTTCACCCACCCCTGCATCGGCCGCCGGCAAACGGCTCTTTGTGCAATTCGAAGGAGTCGACAAAGATAGCTCACCGACAGGCTTTGCACGAGTCGACAACTTTAGCCTCCAACGTGGAAGCGTGGACGGAGGACTGGCGAAGCGGCAGATCATCGCTGATCTCTATGTTGATGACAACGGTGCCCGCCTGCCCGTCGCAACCCGCACTTGGGACTTCAAGACTCCGACCATCGGAGCATGGGACCACTACCACCTCGCGGTGCCTGCCGGAGCACTGGACGCCCATGCTGGGAAAACCGTCGGCATTCAGTTTCGATCCAACGGACAGGGAGTCTCGAACTTTCAGGCATTTGACAACGCGAGACTCGACTTCTGGGCCGCCTCCCCTCCGAACGGGGCCTTCGCCGACAACTGGAACAGCACTCCCAACCAGACCTGGGCAGGCCCCGGTTACTGGGCCAACCGCCTTCAGGACTGGAGGGTTTTCAACGGCCGGGTTGAGTGCATCAATGGCTCGCGCGAGCGATTGACCCTGCACCGTCCCGGCACCTCGATCCGTGGCAACGGTGAAGACTTCTCGCTTTCCGTCCGTACCGGCCTGAATACCGGCAGCCAAAGTGCCGGCTCCCGCTCGGGCTTCCTGCTGGGTGCGGCTCCGAACGTCGACTGGCGCGGAGCGCTGCTTGTTCACGACGGACTCGGACGGGACTTCGGGCTGTTTCTCGGCATGACCGGGGATGGCAACCTCGTCATCGAGGACTACTCGACCGGCTCGGTTTCCGCATTAAGCTCCGCGTCCACCACTGGCCTCGCTCAGGGAACCCGGCTCGAACTCGGCGCGATCTACGATGATTCTAGTGGCAACTACAAACTCAAGCTCGAAGCCTTCAATGCGGCAAACGCTTCGATCGGCAACGTCTCTCTAACAGTGCCATCCGACCGGGTGCTGGGCGCCTTCGGTCTGTTGAGCCACTACGGCACCAACAGCGCCACCTACTGGTTTGATGACTTCTCTGGCAGCGGAACGGCCCTCCAGCCTGAGCCAGACCGCCACCTCGCCATCCTTGGGGCCATGCACACTTTGTCAAAAGGCACTCTCAAGCTCACCGCGCAGCTTTCCCCGCTCGACCTTGCCTCGACACCTCCGCTGGCACTCGACACCTGGACCGGCGGTGCCTGGCAGCAGATTGCTACAGCAGCGATCGACAACATCGACAACTACTCATCCTACACCGCGACCTTCACGATTCCCGGATGGGACGACACCAAGAATACCGATTACCGTATCCGGGTGAACATTGGGGGAACCGACCACTCATGGAACGGCACCGTCCGGAAAGATCCCACGGACAAGCAGGAGATCGTGATCGCGATGACCACCTGCCAGCGCATCACCGACAGCAACCTGCAGAACAACGGCTTTGACTGGACCCCGGTGATGATGTGGCAGCCGCATAGGCAGACCTACGAACATCTCGCCAAGCACGATCCCGACATCCTCCTCGCCCATGGCGACCAGATCTACGAAGGCCAGCCCACCGGCGTCGATGGATCCAATCTCCAGCTCGACTACTTCTACAAGTGGAACCTCTGGGTGCTTCAAGTCAGGGAACTCACGCGCGAGCTTCCCACCGTCGCCATTCCCGACGATCACGACATCTATCAGGGAAACCTTTGGGGCGAAGGCGGCATCTCCACCGGAAACCAGGACACCGGCGGCTATGTGCGGCCGGCGGCTTGGGTCAAAATGGTCGAGCGCACCCAGACATCGAACCTTCCCGCAGCCGACCCCTACAACCCCACTCAACCGGCACCTCCGGTGGCTCAAGGCATCGAAGTTTATTTCACCGGCCTGACCTACGGGCGCCTGGGTTTCGCCATCCTCGAAGACCGGAAATTCAAAACCGGCCGATCCAATCCCCCTGCCGATCCTAACAACCAGTTCCTGCTGGGCGACCGCCAACACGATTTCCTCCGTGAGTGGAATAAGGACTGGGCCGGGCAGGATGTGAAGCTCGTGGTCTCCCAGTCACCCATGGGTAACCTGCGGACTCATGCAAACTCAAGCTATGGCTTCGGACTGAATGACCAGGACACCCACGGCTGGCCGGTGCACCGGCGCAACGAAGCCTGGGCTCTCTGGCGCCCAAGCCGGATGTTCCAACTCGCCGGTGACCAGCACGTTGCCACGCTCGCCCACCACGGCGTCGACTCGCCGCGCGATGCTGGCATCTCCTTCACTGCTCCGGCCATCGCCAATTTCTTCCCGCGCGCCTTCGACCCAGTGCACAACGTCGGCGGCACCACGCCCACCGTCAGCCCCTACCTTGGCGACTACTTCTTCGATGGCAACGGCACCCTGCCGGACGGCATCACCCCCAACCTGAGCGCCAACGATCCGCATCACTTCGCCATCCTCGGCTCCGGCAACCCCAACGAATACTATCAGCAAAGCAACGGCATCACTCCGATCAACCTCCACAACCGGGGAGCCGGTTACGCCATCACCCGGGTCAACCGCAGCACCCGTGAAATCACCTTCGAGTGCTGGCCAATCCACGCTGACCCCGATTACCCACAGACCGGCAGCCAGTTTTCAGACTGGCCCCAAACCTTCCGCCAAACGGACAACGACGGACGTATCCCGACCGGATACCTCCCCGTCATCGATACCCATTGGCGGGTGAATCCCGTGATTCGCGTCTACGATGAATCCAGTAATGAGCTCGTCCATGCGATGCGCATCCGCTGAAGCCGCTACCGTCCGCCGGTCCATGACAACGGCACGACCTACCGGGTTGAAATCGCCTACGACGACGAAACGCTTTCCGAGACCCGGACTGGCCAGACCGCCACCGCCTTCGGCGCGGCGGCGATCAATTTCTTTGGTGCCTTGCAGCCGTCGATCATCGCTGGAAAACCGGCCACCCTCGAGTGGGACGTGACCGCACCTGCCACCCTCACCATCGATCAGGGCATTGGCGATGTCATGAACGTCACCGTCGACGGCATCGGCTACCTCGAGGTCAGCCCGGCTTCCGACACCACCTATACCCTGGCGCTCAATGGTGGAGCCACCGCAACCACGAGCGTCCGGGTCTTTCCCGATCGCACCACTTGGAATGACACCCACTTCACTCCGGGCGAGCAGAGCAATCCGGAAATCTTTGGAGGAGACAAGGATCCCGATGGCGACGGCTACACCAACGACGAGGAATTCCAATTTCAGACCGATCCGCGCTCGGGCAGTTCCTCGCCCAAGCTCGAAGGCCGTATCAACGGAAGCGGCAGCGATCTTCAGATCGAATTTTCCAGCCCCTACCCGCTGATGCCCGTCTCCTCCCAAATGCTCGTCGAGACCAGTGATGACCTCAGCACATGGATCCCCGTTTCAGCTAACACAGGGGTTTTTCAGAACGGCCCCTTGGAAAATTAAGGTTTCCAGCGTCTAACAGCATCGAAGATAGCTGTTTTTCCTCCCCAGTCCGCCAAGTTGGGCTAAACGTCGCTCCGTAAACGTCGGAGCACAATAGGTTTCAGTTGCTGAAAAACCAAGGATAGCCGACTCGTAATGCTCCCTATGCGTGCTTTGCGTGCTTTGCGCCACAACCTCATCCATCCGATCCTCGAATTGCTCCAACCACTCATGCTTGGGGGGATTTTGATGATGCCCGTTCTTAGCGCAGCCCCCAAACCAAATGTCCTGCTGATCTGCATCGATGACCTCAAGCCACTGCTTGGATGCTACGGTGACGAGTTCGCCTTGTCTCCTTCCATTGATAAGCTCGCCGGTCGCTCTCTGCTCTTTAAATCAGCCTACTGCAATCAGGCGGTATGCGCCCCCTCCCGCAACTCGCTCATCACCGGCCTTCGCCCGCAGACTCTCGGCGTCTATGATCTCGCAACCAACTTTCGTTTGGCCCGGCCGAATGCAGTCACGTTTCCTCAGCATTTCAAGAACTCCGGTTACCACACCGAAGCGCTGGGAAAAATCCTCCACACCGGGCACGGAAATCACGAGGATGCCGAGTCATGGAGCGTTCCACCGTGGAAGCCAAAAGTCCCTCAGTATGTTCTTAAGGAAAGCACCGCCAACCCTCGCCCGGGGAAGAACGGAATGCGTAACACCTCGACCGAGTGCGCGGATGTTCCGGACTCGACCTATGGAGACGGAGCGATCGCCGATGAGGCCATCCTCCGCCTGAAACACGCCAAATCAAAGCCGGATCAACCCTTCTTGCTTGCCGTCGGTTTCCTCAAGCCGCACCTGCCCTTCGTCGCTCCCAAAAAATATTGGGACCTCTACGACGAAGACGATCTACCCCTAGCGAGCGTTCGCACTCCCCCAGCAGGAGCGCCTGAATATGCCCCACAGTTCGGTGGTGAATTGCGCCAGTATGCAGACATTCCCAAACAAGGTCCCTTGCCCGAGCCCCTGCAAAAGAGACTCATCCACGGTTACTATGCAGCCACGAGTTATACCGACGCCCAAATAGGACGAGTGATCGATGCACTGGATGAGTTCGACCTGAGCAAGAACACCATCATTGTTCTATGGGGCGATCACGGCTGGCATCTTGGAGACCATGGCATGTGGTGCAAACACACGAACTATGAACAAGCCGCCCGTATTCCCCTTCTGGTGTCCTCCCCAGACATGCCGTCTGGCGGCGCGACCTCAGCCATGGTAGAATCCGTGGATCTCTACCCGACGCTCTGTGAACTCGCGGGGCTCCCCACTCCCAAAGGCTTGGACGGCCTCAGTTTTGTTCCCACCCTGCGCGAATCCGCTGTCCCTGCGCGGGATCACGTCATTCATGTCTATCCCCGCGGCTCACGCCTTGGGCGCGCCATTCGGACAGACTCACTCCGCATGGTCGAATGGAAGAAGATCGGAGCTAGCTCCGACACCGCCGACATCGAGCTCTACGATTACAAGCTCGATCCGCTCGAAACCAACAACCTTGTCTCAGAACGCCCGGCTGAGGTCGCCAAACTTCGCGCGCTGCTCGCTCAACACCCCGAGGCCAAAGCTCCGATCACCAGCGGGTCGAAATCCGAAAAGAAAAAGGACACCCGCCGCAAGGGAAGCCCCATAAAATAGCCGCCTCCAGCTACCTCTTGATTCGGCAGGTTGTGGTCCGCACGTCTCTTCGGACGAACTCAATGCTTTATTGGGTGGTGCGCAGGACGCGATAGAATTTCCGCAGCTCGCCAGTGCCTGGTTTGCTGAAAACGAACTCCTGACCGACCGACTCGCTAATGAACTTGCCTTCCGGCTCGTCTGACCAATTCAGCAGATCGTCCGAACTCTGCACTTGGTAACGGAAATAGTTCACCTTCGAGTGCCAGCGAATGGTCACGCCGGCGACCGGATCAGCGGACTCGAGAGCGATCGCCTCGATCGGGAAGAAGCTCTGCAGGGCCGCCGCTTCGCCGGCCGGATAGCCAAGCGTCGCAAAGTCCACCCGCGAGTCGGGCGAGTGGCAATCGGCGCACGCAAGCGCCTTCTCCTTCGGTGCGACCATATGGTTCTGAATCCAGAACATCTCGGTATCGACCACCCCCATGGGCCCCACGTAGGTCCGATCAACGGAGGCTTGTCCGGAGGTCAAGGCATTGGTCCAGTCATAGCCCTTCCAGTAGGCGTTGGTATCGGTTGGGCTGCTTGGGAAGAGGTGTGGCACGGCCAGTTTGCTTGTGCCGGCATCGTAGGGTTGTCTGCCAGTGAAGCGCTTCACAGGGAACAGCCGTGCCGTGCTGTCGTTCTTGTCGCCGCCGAGTGCGTTGATCGTCAGCATCTCACCGTCCGTGATCGGTGTGTCGAGAGTGGCGTAGGTCACCGTTCCGTTGAACCATCGGTATTCGGGCACGACTTTGTCCTTCCACGAGAAGGTTCCTTTCATCGAGTCATACACGACGTTGCCGTCGGCATCGGTAACGACCTTCTGGCTACCATTCTGATTGCGGTCGCCGGCGGTCGACCAATCCCAGCTCTCCTTGGTCGTTTCGCCACCGCGCGCGAAAGCGGGAATATGGCAGGCTTGGCAGGATACTCGGTCGGTGTGGCCGTTCAGCCGCGTGTTGAGCTTCGCGTTGGTGAGCGGGTTATCATGGGGGCTTGCCGTGTGACAGCTCTGGCAAAGCTCGTGGTCTGGGGTCGTGGTCGGATAGCGGGTCCCGATGAGGTCGTGTTTGTTCGAGGAGGTGGAGGTATCCGAATGGCACCGGGCGCAGGAGAAGTTCCCGCCGTCGGTCCCCATGTGAACGTCAAGCTCACGGGTCGGATTGGCCATGGTCGAATCGAGATCGCCATGTTTCACGGCGTCGCCCCCGCCACCGTAGAAGTGGCAGGCGCCACAGGTCTGCCGACTGGTGAAGCTAGCGTTCTGGGCGATCAAGGTCAGGTCCAGTCCCGCCACCGGTTCCCCGGCACTCTTCGGCTCTTTCGCGTAGGTCCCGGTGGTGTCGTGGCAGACTAGACAGACCCTATTCGAAAAGCCGCTGACCGACCGAAAACACGTCGCAGCCTGCGTATGAATCATTCATTGAAAATAAAATAAATACCTTGAAAAGGTGTGACTCAACATGTTGTAATTCAACAACTTAATATCACTCAGGAAAT
>CAZVMS010000203.1:0-3405 GCA_964628795.1 uncultured Haloferula sp.
CGACCGCTCGCAGCGGTCCCGGATCTCCTCGGCCCACTCAGGACTCATCGGACGCGGGCTTGCTCCGCTTTCGCCTCCAACAATCACCCAGTCGATTCCCCTGAGACTGAACCTCCCCAATGACCCAATCAGCGGCTCGCAAGAGAGGAAGCGCACGGCAGCAGGAACCTTGCGAAGATCGTCGATCCGATGGATCACGCGCTGGTCCTCCACGCTCACTCCCATCCAGACGTTCTTCGGCCATGGTAGGTCTGCCGCTACTTCAGCCAGGCGCTCCGACCTCTTGGTCAGGACTTGGAAGGTAAGATGAGGTCGGTCGGCCATCACCGCGAAGACCCGCTCGATGAAGTCGAACGGGACCTCCTTGTGGAACAGGTCGCTCATCGAGTTCACGAAAACGAGCGCCGGTTTGTTCCACTGATAAGGGATAGCTAGTGCCGATTCGTGGGTCCGGATAGCGAAGCCGTCCCGGTACTTTTCGACCCCCATCGCCTTTAGCCGACGGCTCATGATCTCGGCGTAGCAAAACTTGCAGCCTGCCGACACTTTGTCACACCCCGTCGTGGGGTTCCAGGTGAGTTCGGTCCACTCGATGGAGCTAGCTGCCATTACTTCTGATTCTTGATGATCCAGTTCGCGATATTGAGGGCGGGCTTCACTGCCTTCGGATTTCCGCAGGCAAAGCACAGAAGGAACAGCGGCGATCCCGTGGTGTTCCGTAGGATGAGCGGCTGGTCGTTGGCCCCGGCGAACTCTTCCTTCAGACGCAGTGTAACGAATTTGCTGAGGACGTCAAAAGGTTCGGGCTTCTTAAATACCTTTTCGTGGCCAAATAGATCAGGATCCTCCTTGCCGTAGAACACCTCGTTCCACGAATCGACCCCAAACGTCTCATCCAGCTTCTGCTTCCAGGCTTCATCGATGTCCCCGGAGCGAGCGAGCATTCGATTGACCGCCATGGCAGGAAACAGCAACCAAAGGTCGATGGCCTCGGTCTTGGCAATCGCCTTGAGAGTGTCCCACCGGACGTGCAACGCGAAGGGGTCAAGAAATGCCACCGCACGGTGAGAATTCCAGCGCTTCTCACAGAGCGCTTGAAGCTCGTCGTTGGCGTCGCCAGCGCGGTATTTGATCTTTCGATCCTGATGCCCCGCCGCGACGACCTCCCCCTTCAGCCGATCAAGCTTTGCCGGGTCCTTGTCGATGAAAATGAATGAGTCAAATGGAGGCTCCGTCTCCAGCGCGATCAGAGGCGACCCGTGTCGGTAGCGGACCATGCCATCCTTTTCCTCCTGCGTGCCACCGCCCGCGAAGGCGTCAATGTAGGCGGTTCGGAATGAATGCTTCGAGAGAATCCTCATGTAGGCCGCCAAGTAGCCCTTCAACGCTGCCAGCTTGGTGTCCGACCATTCCCCTCCGAAACGTTCAGGCTCCTTCATTTGCCATGCTTGTTCGCGTCCCGAAGGACAAGTTGATAGACTCGATCCAGATTCTTTCCCGACAAGTCCTTCAGGGATGAGAAGGGGCGCATTTTCAGACGGCGAGCGATCTCGGGATAGTAGTCGCTTTTGTCGCGCTTCATCGCCTTCATCTTCGCCTTGATTGGGCCGATTTTACTCGAACGATAGACCTCCGGAGCACGCCGACGAGCACCGTTTTGAAGCTCTCTTCGGACCCCTTGATACCATGCTTTCACGTCCGGCATCCAGGCAGATTCGATTTGCTGATAGGCCGCAACTTTGAACTGATTCTTCAGGCGATTCCAAAGTTCGCCTTTTGCTCGGGCAGTCGTCTTGCCTTGAACGTTCTCCATTAGGATCGATAACTCCTCGATCCAATCGCTGACCTGCCTTTGTTCGGATGGGGTTAGATGACCGGGCGATGGCTCAATGATGATCTTCGGCCTACGAGAGGTCGACTTGAGGTTCACGGTATTGCCATCACCAGCCAGCTGCACGTTTCCACTTCCCGACTGGGTTTGCGTGATCGACTTGGCAGACTTCTTCGCCGTTTTCTTCTTTTCCTTTTGTTTGAGAATTTCGCGAACCTTCTTGTCGAGATGGACAGCAAAGCGCTTTCGAAAGTCGGCCCGACTGCGAAATGTCCATGGGAGACCAGACAGCATCGCCCTCGCACGAAATGCCTGGACCATGTCCCACTGGTCGGGATCCGGCTCGGTGCGTGTGTCCTCGATGTCTGAAAAGTAGAGCATCACTTCGATATCCCTCGCCTGTGCTCGGCGGACCTCTTCAACCGTTCCCGATTCGTGCAGCCCGGTCGGAGTTCCAAGGCGACGCCAGAAAATTGCGACCACCAGGTCGGCCTTGTCGATCAGGTCCCAGTTGATGACTTGCTGGCCTCGCGCCTTCATTGAAGGCACTGCATCGGTCGACCAATGGTCAGCTTTGATTCCGCAGTTTAGTGTGTCGAAATTTCGCTGATTCCACTCGGCGATCACCTCTCGCGCCTCGTCTGTCTCCCGGGACACGTCGCCGGGGCCGCAAAGAACCAATCTGATCGTGCGTGCCATATTTATGATTTCTGAATCTTCGCCTCAATCGCCGCGAGGTCGGTTCCATCGGGCATGATGAAGAGGCACTTTCCACCGCTGCGGGCCTCCCAAAGTGAGCCGATGGCCCGCTTCTCCTTGGCGTCGTCGGCAGTGACGAGGTAGCCTCCTTTGTATTCCACCACCAACACGCGACCGTCGGTGAGCTGGGCGATGAAGTCGGGGTAAAACCAGTCGGTCGATGTCTGGAGGCGGAACGAGGTCGTTCGACGCGAAAGGTTTCTTGCCCAGAACTTGATTTCGGACAGTCCATTAAGGAACTGGGCGCAGGAGAACTCCTCGGTCGTCTTGCCGGTGGCGCGCTTCTCCTTCAACTCGCCGGGCTTCGCTCCGAAGTAGTGCTTCTTGAAGTCAAAGCCGCCGTCATAGAGCCAACTCGGCTCGTAGCTCATCTTCGCAAAGTTGATCTTCATGTCCTCGGGAACCACCAACGACGATTCCGGCAGGAGCCACTGTTTGAATGCCTCGTTGCGCTCCGAGTCACGGTGTTCCTGAATCCGCTTCTCGATGTGGTCGCGCAATCGATAGCGGTCGAGCGCAAGCAAACTGACATCCTCCGAACCGATGCGGGCCATCAGCCCTTGAATGGTCTTCCGCAAAAAGGCGGCAGCTTCTCCGACCGGGATGTCGGTGTGATCGATACGGCGGTCCAGCCATCCGATCAGCATTTCGATGGTCCAGTCCTGACTGCCACCGAGCTGCATCACCTGTTGATGGAGGGTGCCGACGAAGTCCGCGTCGGCTTCCTCGCTCAAAACCCCGGCCTTCACGGTGTTCTTCTCGCCGACATCCACGTAGCCGGCCCGCCCTATCGGACGTTTCCTCGGGTCGTAGGC
>CAZVMS010000204.1:0-28993 GCA_964628795.1 uncultured Haloferula sp.
TTTGCTGAGTGAAATTAAGTTATTGAATTACAACATGTTGCGTCACACCTTTTCAAGGTATTTATTTTATTTTCAATGAATGATTCATACGCAGGCTGCGACGTGTTTTCGGTCGGTCAGCGGCTTTTCGAATAGGGTCAGACTACATCGCCTTGGATGATCCTGTGGCAGCACGTCGCTTGGTCCGAAAAGTCTTTAAAAAAACGGATCTATTAGAAAACTTTCCTGAGATGTGTCCGGTGCCCCATGATCTTCCAGATTCGAGATATCGTCACCTTGTTGTTGGGCCCTTGAGGATCTTTCATCGGGTCGCAGGAGATGCGGTATTCATCGTCTGCGTGATGCGTTCCGAGCGGCATCTTGGTCTGAAGGATCTTGAAGGTCGGGAGGATTGACCGGAGAAACGTGGAATCAAAAAGGGCGCACCCCATTGGCCCGCCCTTTCGAATGCTGATAGGCGAACTGAAGTCCGCGCTCTGTTAGAGTCCTTAGGCGAACGCTGCCGCGATCCGCTTGCAGACTTCCTCGACGTTGGCGAGGGAGTTGAAAGCGGAGATGCGGAAGTAGCCTTCGCCGGCGGAACCGAAACCGGCACCGGGGGTGATGACGACGTTGGCTTCGTTGAGCATTTTGTCGAACATGTCCCATGAGCCGACACCTTCCGGGCAGCCGACCCAGACGTAGGGCGCGTTCTCGCCGCCGAAGACGGTGAGGCCGGCGCTCTGGCAGGCTTCGCGGAGCAGCTTGGCGTTGGTCATGTAGCCTTCGATGAGGGCGGCGACTTGCGCTTTTCCTTCCGGAGAAAAGACGGCGGCGGCTCCCTTTTGGACCGGGTAGGAGGCACCGTTGAACTTGGTGGAATGGCGGCGGCTCCAGAGTTGGTGAAGCGGGACGCGGGTGCCATCGGGCGTGCTGCCGGTGACGGTCTTGGGGATCACGGTGTAGGCGCAACGCACGCCGGTGAAACCACCGTTTTTCGAAAACGAACGGAATTCGATGCAGCAGTCGTGGGCACCTTCGATTTCAAAAATGGAGTGTGGGATTTCCGGGTCCTGGATGAAGGCTTCGTAGGCGGCGTCGAAGAGGATGATCGAGTCGTTGGCCTTGGCGTAGTCGACCCAGGCCTTGAGCTGCTCGCGGGTGGCGACGGTGCCGGTGGGGTTGTTCGGGAAGCAGAGGTAGATAAGGTCGACCTTTTCCTTCGGAAGATCAGCGACGAAGCCGTTTTCGGCGGTGCAGGGGAGATAGACGAGGCCGGCGTAAGCGCCGTTGGCGTCGCCTTCCCCGGTGTTGCCGGCCATGACGTTGGTGTCGACGTAGACGGGATAAACCGGGTCGGTGACGGCGATGGTGTTGCCGGCACCGAAGATGTCGAGGATGTTGCCGGTGTCGCACTTTGAGCCATCCGAGATGAAGACTTCGTCGGCGGAGATGCCGAGACCGGCGAATTGGTTGTCGACGATGGCCTGGCGGAGGAATTCGTAGCCTTGCTCGGGGCCGTAGCCTTTGAAGGTAGCGCGGTCGCCTTGTTCATCGACGCCCTCGTGCATGGCCAGGCGGACGGCTTCGGGGAGCGGTTCGGTGACATCGCCGATGCCGCAGCGGATCAAGCGGGCGGTGCCTTCGGGGTTGGCATCGGTGAAGGCTTTCACCCGGCGTCCGATTTCAGGAAAGAGGTAGCCAGCTTTGAGTTTGAGGAAGTTTGCGTTGATCGAGGCCATGTCGGCGGGACGTTTAGCGATGCTTTTCGCGCGGGGCAAGCCTGGGAGTTTTCAAATCAGTGTCGGATCGACAGACTGGCGATATGGGCTTAGGTTTCTGGCCGAATGACTTTGGCTGAGCTCGGATGGAGTGAAGAATTTGAGCGGGAATTTGCACCGCATCGGGCGCGTGGCTGGGTGCCTGGGCGTTTGATCCGTGAGACGCCGATCAATTACAGTGCCTTCATCATCGATGAGGAAGGCGAGCTGGAAGAGCTCGATCTGGTGCTTGGTGGGAAGGTCTGGCACGACGCGCCGAACGATGCCGAGCTACCGGCGGTTGGGGATTGGGTGGCGATCGAATATGGGAATGAAGACGTCGACCACGTGATCCGGGCGCGGCTATCGAGGCGCTCGTGCTTTTCGCGGAAGATGCCGGGCAAGACGACCGAGGAGCAGGTGATCGGGACGAATGTAGATGTGGTCGCGGTGGTGACCGATCCGGGGCCGGACCACAATCCGAGGCGGATGGAACGGTATTTCACCTTGATCGGTCGCAGCGGGGCGAAGCCGGTGGTGCTGATCAATAAGAGCGATGCCTTTCCGAAGGAGCAGTGCACTGAGGCTGCGGAGGAGTTGCAAGTACTCTGCCCGGAGGCGGACATTCATATTACCAGCGCGCTGAAAGGTGACGGGCTGGAGATTCTCAAGTCCTACCTCAAGCCGGGAATTACGATGTGCATCGTAGGTTCGAGCGGCGTGGGGAAATCGACTTTGGTCAACAAACTCTACGGCGATGACTGGCAGTGGGTGAGCGAGGTGAACGACGTGACGGGCAAGGGCCGGCACACGACGACGACGCGTGAGCTGGTTCCTCTAACAGGCGGTGGGATGCTGATCGACAATCCCGGGATGCGGGAAATCCAGATGTGGACGGATGAGAAGACGCTGCGGGATAGTTTTTCCGACGTCGAAGCGATCACCAGCCAATGCAAGTTCCACGACTGCAAGCACGGCACGGATAAGGGTTGTGCGATTCGGGCGGCGGTGGAAGCGGGGGACTTGGATGCCGAGAGGTTGGAGAGCTTTTTGAAGCTTGATGATGAGATCGAAGAGCTGGTGCGGCGGGCGAAGAAGCGCCAGATGACCACCGAGCGCCGGGCAAAGCGGAACACGCGGATCAAAGCGCGGAATTTGAATGACCGCATCGAGTGGGAGCGGGAGCAGCGCGGGGAGTGGCGCTAGGGTGCTGGGGGGTGCTCCCACGACGGCGTTTGCCATGGGCGTGGTTCCATGTATCTTCGCGGGCATGAAGATCCTTTTTACTTGGTTGGCATCGATGGGATTGGCTTTCGCTGAGGCTTCGGTGGTGAAGGTGGAGGAGGCCGAGAAGCTGATCTCCGAGAAAGTCCAAGTGCTCGATGTGCGGACGGAGGAGGAGTGGAATGAGGGGCACATCGAGGGGGCGGTGAGGGTCGATTATTTGGAGAAAGGATTTGCGGAGAAAGTCGCGAAGGCGGTGGATCCGAAGAAGCCGGTGCTGGTCTACTGCCGGAGCGGTGGGCGCAGTGGAAAGACTACGAAAGTATTGAAAAAGCTTGGTTTTGTCGAGGTTAAGGACCTCGATGGGGGAATTACGGCCTGGGAAAAGGCGGGAAAAAAGGTGGTCAAATAAACAGTGTCAGCGCGGTCTTCGATCTTGATTCCTTAAGAAAGCCGAAGTATTTCTTCTCTCGCGCATGGCGGCGAAGAAGAAACAGATCACCTTTGGGTCGAAGACGGGGAAGAACCGTCGTCGCACCCGACCGCCGTTTTCGGAGGTCCTGAAGCTCGCGGATGCGCGGGCGCGGGCGACGGTGAATCGTCCGAGCAACCGTCGCGCTCAGAAATCGGTACGGGCGGCGATCGCGGGGACGATCGAGCTGGATGACACGCCGGGGCTGAGCTTGCGGATGGGTCGCTGGCTGCTTGGTGTGTTGCTTTTGCCCTTCTGCGGGGTGACGAGTTGGACGTTTTTCAGCCTGTTTTCCGATGTCACGCTGAAGCACGAGTTCTGGCAGACGAGCGCGTTCTGGTATTTCGCGACGGGTGGGTTGCTGATGACCGGGTGGTTCGCGACGGGGCTATTGAAGGACCTATTCCTCTACCTCTACGTGCTCGGTCATGAGCTGACGCACATCGTTTTCATCTGGATGTTCCGCGGAACGGTGAGTGACTGGGGGGTGAGCGTGGAGGGCGGGTATGTGACGACCGACAAGTCGAACATCGTGATCGCGCTGGCGCCGTACTTCGTGCCGCTGTGGGCGGCGTTGGTGGTGGCGGGCTTTGCGGTGGCGGGCTATTTCGCCGATCTACCGGGGGCGGCGATGAAGTCGCTTTTCGGGCTGCTCGGATTCCTCTGGGCCTTTCACCTGCTGTGGACGCTGTGGATGATTCCGCGGGACCAGCCGGATCTGAGGGAAAACGGCACCTTTCTTTCGCTGACGATCATCTATTTGGCCAACCTGCTGATCCTGGTGGCGCTGATGTGCCTCGCTTCGGATCACATGAGCTTCCGGGGCTTCGCAAGGGAGTGGTTGGCGAATGCGCGGGAAACCGGTGAGGGTATCGAGCTGATGCTCCGGCGGGTGATGAGGTGAAGGGTGGCGCTTCAGTTCATTTCCTTCACTCGATAGTATTTGGCATCGCTCTTGGGCTCTGAGTCGCGCCATTCGACATGGTCGGATTCCGCCCAGAAGATTGGTCCTGCCGAATGCCATGACTTTAAATCTTTGGAGTATTCGACCTCGTAGTTCCGCCCCGATTTGGTCGGAATGTTGAGAGAGACCGGTAAGTTTTCGTCGAAAGCAATGCGCATGATCTGAGGGGATGGAGATGGTGAAGCGGGCAGGTCGGAATCTGGCAGGATTCCGAGTTCGATTTGCGGTTGGATTAAGAGGTCGGAGCGGTCAGCGAGATACTGGAGTACGACGATCCGAAAACCTCCCGCTCGGATCCCTCCGGAAACATCAAGTTCTCCGGTGGCAGTTCCATTGTAGAGCGAGACACCGGTTATCAGTCCGTAGGGGGTGATTTGGAAACCCGTTAGATCCCATAGTGAGTTATTATGGATCACCGCTAGTTGAAAGTAGATGCCAGCGGCCTCGTCATAGGCGACGCTTGTGACCGCACCCAAGGAGAGATCGGATGGAGTGAGTTGGATTTCGAAGGCACCGGCATCAGGCTTCGGTCCAGCTCTTCTGGCGAAGCCTATCCCGCGTTGATCATACGGGGGAGAGCCTTCACTGGTGGGAAGCCCGAGGTCGAGGGCTGGACTTGTTTTCAAGATCGGGATGGTGCGGGTGAATCCTCCATGAAATCCGAGCTCGCCGAGCTTGGGATCGAGTGGGCTTTCAGGGGTGCCGGATAGGCTAAGTGGGTTGAGCGGGAAGATCGAAGCCCCGGACCTTTCTTCGAAGAGATTGCCTCCTGCATCGAACTCTGTGGGATTAACGAGTTTGATCCCACCTGAGTGAGCGGTGAACAGGCAGTTTCTGGCGATGACATTTCCTGAGACGGCGCGCTGGTTGTGAACAATCGTGCACGAATCAAGCAAGAGGGATCGTGATGATGAAATAGCGGTCTCGCTGGTGTTAGAAGCGATCGTGCAGTTGCTTAAAACCGGAGGAAGCCCGTATCTGTTTTGGATCGCATTTCTCGATGATCCGGTGATCAGGCAGCGCCTTATTTGAATGGGGGTTTTCAGGCTGTAGAGTTCGAGAGCTGTGGTATTGCCAATGAATTCGCAGTCCTCGATGATGAGTTCACCACCGTATCTTATCGTTTCAAGGGCGGTGTTGGCATTCCGAAGGATCAGTTGCCGGAGCTCTACTTTCGTTCCACGGGCCTCGAATAGATTGATGCCGTTTGCATTGATCGTCACTCGGCCCGGTGAGGATGGTCCTTCGATGAGAAGCTCATCGCTAAGATCAAAGTGTTTGCCGAGACCAGTCGGATCAAGATTTATAGTGATCGGCGCAGCGGAAAATGGAGCGCTTTCCGAATCGGAGAAGCGGACGGCTTGGAATCCAGGAAGGAGGTTGGCGTTTTCAATGGCAAGTCGGAGAGAGCCTTCACCTGATGAGAGGGTGTTGGTGACAGTCGTGCCATTACGTGTGATCACGAAGCCAACGCTGGATTGTAAATTCGCCCCGGTCCGCAAATACATGGATGTTTGTGCTTCGGCCCAATCGTCGGAAACCGCACGGACTTCGAATTCAGCGTTGCGGCCTCCCACTGGAATGGGGATCGAGAAATACGGAGTTGGCCCAGCCTGGAAAGGAACGATTTGGCCGTTGTGGACGATTTGAAAATCATGAGTGTCCACCGGGCTTCCGTCTTTTGTGGAGAGATAGATCTCGGGTGAGTATCCGGAAAAGCTTCCGTCCGTGATGCGGACGGTGGCTCCTGGACCGGCCTCGGTGATACGAGTCTTCAGAACATCAAATTCTAGATAGGCCCCGTATCCGAAGGGTGGGAGCACTCTGCCGTGGAGGATGGGGATCGCGTAGTTTCCGGAAACGCGGAGGGCTAGCAGGTTGTCATCGGCGCTCAAGAGCTTGCCGAGATGGTCCGTGAGATCAAACGAGCGAAAACCGAATCCGTCAGCTGTAGGCATCTCGTCGGCTTCCATTTCCAAGACAAGATCGCCATTGAGATAGGCAGTAACCGCTCCGCCGGAGTGCTTCAAACTAAGTTGAAGCGTAGTCGGCATGAACGAGCCAACTTTGAAGACCCCACGCAAGTGAATCAGCGAAAAGTCGAGGATGCTAGAGACTTCGGGGGAAATTGAGCGAGGCCCGAATCCGCTGTTGGCGACAGGCCAGTCCAAAGTCGCGTCAGGCGTCATCCAATTGGAAGGAACTGAGGAATACGGGCGGTAGGCGACGGGATCGCCGTCTCCGACAAAGATCATGGCTGGCTGAACCTCCGCACCGACGAGGCTGGTCAGAAAACCCAGGATGACCGAACCCAGGCCTCCCCGTAAAAGTTTTAGGGGTCGCTTCACGGGGAGAATGCTAGCGAGGAGAGCAGAGTGGGCAAGACCGATCCAATTAATTGAATGATCGAGTGGAATCTCACGGATCGGATACCCGCGAAGGTCGAGAGATCATGATCCAGCGGGTGTTAGAGTCGAAGAGTCGACCTCCAGGTGTCACGATGGCACCGAAGCGATTCATGATGGGCTGTTGGCCAAATTTTCTACACTTGAGCAAGAAGGCTCCAAGGCTTTCCGTAGTTTAGCCTTCCGATCTCCAAAGCCACCCTTTCCCAATGATCCCACGCCCCATTCTTCGTCTGCTCACTCTGCTGTTGAGCGTTTCACTTGTTGATGCTGAGTCTCTTCAATTCAAAGGGACGGAAGGCAAGCCCGGCAACGGCAAGCACATCGTTCTGCTCGCGGGTGATGAGGAGTATCGTTCCGAGGAGTCTTGCCCGATGTTGGCGAAGATTCTTTCGAAGCATCATGGCTTCAACACCACGGTCCTGTTCTCGCTGGATGCTGAGGGGAACGTCGATCCTAACCATCAGAAGAATATTCCCGGAACGGAGGCGATCAAGACGGCGGATCTGGTGATCACCGGTCTGCGGTTTCGCGATCTACCCGATGACCAACTCCAGCCACTGGCTGACTACTTGAACGCTGGCAAACCGATTTTTGGTTTTCGGACCTCGACGCATGCCTTCAAGACGAAGGGCAACAAGCTGGGTGGAATTGATTGGTCGAACTTCGGGCCGATCGTCCTCGGTGAGGGCTGGGCTGGCCACTATGGTCGGCATGCGGTTGAAGGGGCAAGGGGGGTGGTGAATCCTACCCACTCGAAGCATCCGATTTTGAATGGCGTGGCTGACATTTTCGCGGAAAGTGATGTCTATGGGGTGAACCGAGTCACTGATGAGAATGCGACGATCCTGGTGCGCGGTGTGGTGACGGCGACTCTTTTTGCTGATTCGGCAGATGTCCCGGGCAAGGAGCCTCAACCGGCGGTCTGGGTGCGCAAGTATAAGACGCCGAATGGCAGCGAAGGCACGGCAGTTTGCAGCACGATGGGTTCCTCCTGCGATCTCGACAATGAAGGCTTACGTCGCTTGTTCATCAATACCGCCTTCTTTCTCACCGGGGTGGAAGTTCCGGCGATGGCGGATGTGAGTTTTGTCGATCCCTTCGCGCCAAGCCGCTTTCAGTTTCTCAATGACAAGGGTTACTTTAAGAAGCTTGGTCTCAAGCCGACGGATTTCGGATATGGCAAGTCGCCGACGACTGCGGCGCCTGTCTCTGATTTGACGGGTGCGAAGGGGAAGGAAGGAGCACAAAACGCGGCGGAAGGACCATCGCGCTATGCCGACATTCCCGGGCCAAAGATCATTTCTACGATTACGCCAAGCAAGGTGCAGCAGGAGAAAGGGGAACGTCCGAAATACTATCAGCCGAAAAATCTGAGTGGTGTCGCCGCTGCACCCACCACTTTGCCTCTGACTCCGGAGAAGGGAGAGAGCCTCGTGCTGTTAGGAAACTCCCTCGCCGAGCGCATGAATCAGTTTGGCTACTTCGAGGGACTCGTTCATGCGAATTTTCCAGATAAGGACATCACCTTTCGTAATATGGGATTTTCAGGGCATACGCCTGCCTTTCGTCCTGAGGCGGGGAACAGCAATCCTTGGGCGTTCCCGGGTGGCAATAAATTCCGTCCGGATATTCTGAAGCATCTTGGAAATGGGCACTACCCTCACCCCGATGAATGGCTGACGATTCTCAGTGCTGACACCATTGTGGCGTTCTTTGGTTTCAATGAGTCGTTCGCGGGAATGGAGGGATTGGAGAACTTTCGCGGCGAGCTTGCGGGCTTCGTCGATCACACGCTGAAGCAGGGATACAACTACCAGAAGGCTCCGCGTTTGGTGCTGGCCACTCCGACGGCTACTGAAAACCTTCCGCAGTATTCATTGCCGGATGCGGCTCCGCGAAATGAGGTTCTCGCGGCCTATGCGAAGGTTGTGAGAGAAGTGGCGGCTGAGAAGAAAGTTGGCTTTGTCGAGTTGCTCGAGCCATCGAGCAAGTGGTCGAACTTCACCATCAATGGCGTGCATCTCAATGACTCCGGGTATGCCCAATTGGCTCCGGTGCTGTTCGAGCAACTTTTTGGAAAGAAGGCGGAGAAGCAGCCAAGTGCGGTCCTCAAAGAGGCGATCAAGGACAAGAACTGGTTTTGGCACAGTGACTACCGGATCGTGAACGGCGTGCACGTTTATGGCGGTCGCTGGTCACCCTTTGGCAACATGAACTATCCGGAGGAAATTGAGAAAGTCCGTCAGATGACCGTGCTTCGCGATCGGGAAATCTGGGCGGCGGCCAAGGGCAAAGATATCAGGCCTGATGATGGGATGACCCGTCCCTTGACGAAGATTGAGACGAATTACCGTCCGAGTGAGAAGAATGGAGCACTGAATTATCTGGAAGAGGCCGAGGCGCTCAAGAAGTTCACGCTGCCGGAGGGCTACAAGGTCTCGACCTTTGCCACGGAAGCGATGTTCCCGAATCTTGCGAATCCGATGCAGATGCGCTTTGATAACAAAGGACGCCTCTGGGTTTCGACGATGCCGAGCTATCCGCACTACCGTCCCGGTGATCCGAAGCCCGACGACAAGATTCTGATTTATGAAGACAGCGATGGGGATGGTCGTGCCGACAGGGAAACTGTGTGGGCGGACGGGTTGAGTATCCCGATCGGTTTTGCGTTCAGTCCTGAGGGTGTTTATGTGACCGAAGGATCACGACTTCTTCTTCTCAAGGACACGAATGGTGATGATCGGGCTGATACTCGGGAGTATGTCCTGGATGGCTTTGATCCGCATGATTCGCACCATGCCATTTCTGCCTTCGATGTGGATAATGGTGGTGGGATTTTCATGTTGGAAGGCGTCTTCCTTCATTCGCAGGTTGAGACACCTTACGGTCCGCAGCGGACGACGGCGGCGGGAGTCTGGAGATGGGATCCGCATTCATGGAAGTTGGAGCGCGTCGTGCAGACGGCTTTGGCGAATCCTTGGGGGATGGCTCACGACGAGTATGGGCAGAATATTTTAAACGACGCTTCGGGTGGTAGTCAGTATTGGGTTGGGGGTTACAATATCAAGATGCCACACGGAGCGGAAATGCCGAAGGTGTCAAAATTCAACTACGAACATCACATTCGCCCGACATCGGGTAGTGAGTTCATCTACTCCAGTCACTTCCCGGATGAGGTTCAGGGTGATTACATGTATGCCAACACAATTGGTTTCCTCGGTATCAAGGAATACAAGGTGGTGGAGGATGGTCCCGAGATCAAAGGGGAGCACCGTCAGGATCTGATCAGCTCCAGCGATGGGAATTTCCGCCCGGCAGACCTTGAGTTTGGTTTCGATGGTTCGCTCTATTTCCTCGATTGGCATAACGCGCTGATCGGTCACATGCAGCACTCCGCGCGTGATCCGAACCGCTCACCGAAGTATGGTCGGATTTATCGCATCACTTATCCTTCGCGGGCATTCGCGACGACTCCGAAAATTGATGGAGCATCGATTGAGGAGCTTTTTGAGAATATGAAGCTGCCGGAACTTCAGGCACGCAAGCGGTCGCATCTGGAACTACGTGGGAGGAAGAGTGATGAAGTGATGGCCGCGGCTTTGAAGTTTGCGAAAGACAATGCTGCCGACGAGCGCTTGGTGCTGGAGGCGCTGTGGGCGACTTGGGGACAACACAAAACTTCGCCAGAGCTGCTCGACGGGTGTTTTAAAGCGAAGGATCACCGGGTCAGAAGCGCGGCGACCCGAGTTGTTAGGCATAGCCTTCATCTGCTTGAATCTCCGGAGAAGTATCTTCTACTTGCGGCTGAAGATGAAGATGCCCGGGTGCGGATTGAGGCGCTTTCGGGGGCGAGCTGGCTTGGGGGTGCGAAAGGTGCGGAAGTGCTGCTCACCGTGGCTGCGCATCCTCGTGAGAAGTGGATCAACAACTCGTTGAATTCCGCGATTCAGCTCCTCAAGTCGGATGTCGAAAAGCTGATCGCGGACGGTGGCTTTGACGGCGATCTCATTCCAAGTCTGAACCTTCTGTTGGCAGGGACTCTCAAGGGTGCGGAGCTTGAACGTAACTACCTGACGCGCTCCGAGTGGAAACGGGCGAAGACCGACAAGGCCTTTAGGAAGACCTACAATTTTGGGAGAGAGGTCTTCGGTAAGGAGGGATCCTGCATCATCTGCCACCAGGAAACGGGTGAGGGTTTAAAAGACATTTATCCGCCCATCGCGAAGAGCGAATGGGTGACCGGTGACAAGGACCGTTTGATCAAGCTCGTGCTTCACGGTTTGTGGGGGAAGATCGAGGTGAATGGGGAAGCCTACGATCCGGCGAAGGGCGTGCCGCCGATGACGGCGGTGGGCGCGATGTTCGATGATGAGGAAGTCGCGGCGGTGCTGACTTATGTGCGGAACAGTTGGGGCAATGCGGCTTCTGATGTGAAGCCGGAAGAGGTGAAGGCGGTCAGAGCGGCGACGAAGGGTCGGACGATGTTTTATACGCCGGAAGAGCTGCTTGGTGAGCATCCGTTCCCGGCAAAAAAGTGATGGCGGAAGAGAGGGCTCTCAGGCTGAGGCGATGGGGTCGGAGGGCGGCTCGTGGATGAGGGGCAAGAGATTGGCGTGGGGACCGGTGAGGGTGGGATCGGTGGCGATGACTTCGTCGGCGTGCGCGCGGGCTTCGCGGAGGAGCGCGGTGTCGGCGAGGAAGTCGGGGAAACGGAGGTCGCCGAGGCCGCTTTGCATGGTGCCCAAGACATCGCCGGGGCCACGCAGGCGGAGGTCTTCTTCAGCGATGACGAAGCCGTCGCTGGTCTTGGCCATGACTCCGAGCTTTTCCATGGCTTCTTCACTTTTGCCGTCTGTTAGAAGAATGCAGTAGCTCTTGTGTTCGCCACGGTCGATGCGACCGCGCAGTTGGTGGAGCTGGGCGAGGCCGAAGCGTTCGGCGTGGTTGATGATCATCAGGTTGGCGTTCGGGACATCGACGCCGACTTCAATGACGGTAGTGGCGACGAGGACGTCGATTTCGCCATCGCGGAAACGGCGCATGATGGACTCCTTTTCCTCAGGATCGATTTTGCCGTGGATAAGGCCGACTTCATATTTGGAAAGTCGTTTCTGCCATTTTTCGTAGGCGGCGGTGGCGGACTCGGCTTTGAGTTTTTCGCTTTCTTCGACGAGCGGATAGACGAGGTAGGCTTGGCGCCCGGCGTCGAGCTGGTCTGTGACGAATTTGGTGAGGTCGGTTTGTTTGGGTTTAATGCGCAGGGCGGTGAGCATTTTTCCGCGTCCGGCGGGGCGTTCGTCGAGCATGGAGACATCGAGGTCGCCGTAGATCGTCATGGTCAGCGTGCGCGGGATCGGCGTGGCGGTCATGACGAGGACGTCCGGGCGGGTGCCTTGGGCGATGAGGCGTCCGCGCTGGATGACGCCAAACTTGTGCTGCTCATCGATGACGATGAGGCCGAGGTCCTTGAAGGCGACGGCGTCGTAGAGTAGGGCGTGGGTGCCGATGATGAGTTGCGGTTCGCTGGCGAGGTCGATGTGAGAGTTTTCCTGGCGGTTGGCGGTGCGCAGGGCGATGCGGATTCCGAGGGGCTCGAGCCATTTCCTGAAGGTGAGGTAATGCTGCTCAGCGAGGATCTGGGTGGGTGCCATGAGCGCGGCTTGAACGCCGGAATCGACGGCGAGAAGCATGCTGGCCATGGCGACGAAGGTTTTGCCGGAGCCGACGTCGCCTTGGAGGAGTCGGTTCATTGGGCGGGGCTGGCGGAGGTCGCCGATGATCTCTTTGATGGAGCGCTTTTGGGCACCTGTTAGATCGAAGGGGAGACTTTCGTAGAAGGCTTTGAGCAGGGCGGTTTTTTTGCCGAGGACGCGGCCGTTTGAGAGGATGATGCGTGAGCGGCGCCAGACGACGTTGAGTTGGAGGGCGAAGAATTCTTCGAGGGCGAAGCGGCGTCGGGCGGCTTCGGTTTGCGCGATGGCGTCGGGGAAATGGACTTCGCGGTAGGCTTCGTGGCGCGGGTAGGTTGGGTCGGCATCGAAGGCGGGGGCGAGGGTCGAGGGATCGATGTCTCGGAGGAGGAAGTACTGGATTTCCCGCAGTCGGCGTTGGGCGATGCCGGAGATGTTTTTGTAGATGGGGACGATGCGTTCGAGGTGGATTGAGGGGCCGGTGTCGTCCTTGATGACCTCGAACTCCGGGTGATCGATGACGATACGGCCTTGGAATTCCTTAGGCTTTCCGTGGAGGATGACTTCCTGGCCGGCGGCGAGGACTTTGCTGAGGAAGGGCATGTTGAACCAGCGGCAGGTGATGGTGGCGGGGCCGAGGGCGGGCTGGCCGGAGGCGTCGGCGACGATGGCTTCGTAGAACCGCGAGCGGCCACCGAAGCGGTTGCGGGTATCGATGACGGTGCCGCGAATGCAGATTGGTGGGCCGTCTGGAGCGGCGGGAAAGGCATCGAAGCGGCGGCGGTCTTCGTAGCGTTTCGGGAGCCAGTCGAGTAGCTGCCGGGCGCTGCGGAGGCCGACTGAGGACAAGGAAAGGACTTCCTTGGCGATAAGGAAGTCGCAGGCGGCGAGATCGGAGTCGGCGGGGATCAAGGGGAAAGGGGAAAGGGGGATCAGTCGAGGAGTTCGAACTGCCGGGTCGCGCTCATGCGAAGGACGTGTTTTCTGTTGCTGTTTTCTGAGGTCCATCGTCCGGCGAGGCGTGCGTGTTTTCCCTTCATGCTGCCGAGGGTGCTGAGATCGAATTCTTCCCAGTCGGAACTGCGGAACATGACCCAGAGGAGCTGGCCGCCTTTGGTCGTCTTGACTTGAAAGTAGTGCGATTTGCCGGAGCCGCTGGATTCCGTTTGAAGGATTTCACCTTCGATCGTCGCTTTTTCTCCGAGGGTGATGAGGGCGTTGCCTTCCGCTTGGGCGGCCATTTCCGCAGCTCGGCGGTTCATGGCTTCGACGGCGGACTCGGGGGCGGCTTGCTTTTGTGCGGGAGCTGCGGGCACGGGAGCGACGTCGACGGTGGGCGGCTTGGAGCCAGAGGAAGCTACGGGGTCTGCTTCGGTGGTTTTCGCTTGAGCTTCCTGCGTGGGCTGCTGAGCGGCCTCTGCGACCTGAGTTGAGGTCGCGGGTGGAATAAAGTGCTTCCATGCAAGGATGCCGGCAGCACTGAAGGCAATGAGGCTGGCGAGGACCCATGGCCAGATGACGGGCCGATGGACGAAGACGACCTGCTGTCGCGCTACTGGGCTGACGGCGGGTGAGGCAGCCGCTTGTGCTGCGGAGGCTTCGACGATGGTGGCAGGTTCGTGGAGGGCGGCTCTTGCCTGGGCGAGATTCCAGACGTCGGGTTCGTCGCGCAGGGTTTTCACCCAGGCACCAAGACCGGCACCGGAGTTTCGGGAGATGACTTGGCCGCGCCATCCGCAGAGGTCTTCGACCATTTCCAGCAGTGGTTTGAGAGTCGAGCGGGCGCTGGAGTTGCCGAGCCAGCGGGTTGGGCAAATCCAGAAGGTGAGGGGTCGATCGGGATCGTCGTTGGAAATAATGATCGTGGTGGGATCGGTCTCGACCCAAATGGCTTCTTCTCCAAACGCTTCCGAGAGGATTTGCGAGGTCTCCAAGGCCACATCGGCGAGCGTGCGGACGGACTCGGGACTGAGTGGGCCGTCATTGAGACGGAGGCTGAGCATTTCACCTTCGAGCCACTCGGTGACGAGGAAAGGCATGCCATCGACGGGGTCGGTGCCGCCATCGACGACCTTGCGGAGTGCCGGGTGGGTGATCTGTTTGAGGCGTTTGACGCCGACATCGTAGGCGATTCTTTCCTCCTCCTCGAGTCCGCCGCCGTTGGGCCCAAAGGGGAAGAACCTGCGGAGAACGACTTCTTTCCCGGTTTGGCGGTCGCTGGCGTGGAATGAGACGCCGCTGCGGTCTTGGCCGAGGATGTCGAGGATTTCGTAGCGGTTGGTCACTGGCATGAGCACTATCAGAGTAGGTGGGGGGTCGGCAATGCCGTGGAGGGGGTTTAGCGGTCAGCATGTTCTTTTTCCGTGATTTTCCGGCGAGTCCGGGCTTTCCTGCGCGCGCCCGGGGGTGACTCCGGTGCTATTGATCCGACTATGTCTACCGAGCTTACACGCAATTTTTCGATCATCGCCCACATTGATCACGGCAAGACGACCCTGTCTGACCGTCTGTTGGAGTTCACCAGCACCATTTCTGATCGCCAGAAACAGGACCAGCTTCTGGATGCGATGGACTTGGAGCGCGAGAAGGGGATCACCATCAAGTCGCACCCGGTGGCGATGAAGTACAAGGCGAAGGATGGGAAAATCTATCATCTCAACTTGCTCGATACTCCGGGTCACGTCGACTTTTCCTACGAAG
This sequence comes from uncultured Haloferula sp., assembly GCA_964628795.1. Taxonomy (GTDB): domain Bacteria; phylum Verrucomicrobiota; class Verrucomicrobiia; order Verrucomicrobiales; family Akkermansiaceae; genus Haloferula. The sequence goes on from CAZVMS010000204.1 coordinate 15,198, forward strand.
TGGCGCGCTCGCTCGCTGCCTGTGAAGGCGCGATCTTGATGATTGATGCGGCGCAGGGCGTGGAGGCGCAAACGATGGCGAACCTGCACCTCGCGTTGGATCAGAATCTTCTCATCATCCCGGTGCTCAACAAGATCGACTTGCCAGCGGCGGATGTCGACAAGTGCAAGCAGCAGCTTGAAGACATCCTCGCGATTCCTGCTGAGGACGCGATTCCTGCTTCGGCGAAGAACGGCATCGGCATTGAGGATATTCTCGAAGCAGTGGTGGCACGGGTGCCGGCACCGGTTGAGAACCCGGACAAGTTGCTGCGTGCAACGGTGTTTGACTCGATTTACGATGCCTTCCGCGGTGTGGTTTCCTACGTGCGGGTTTTTTCGGGATCGATTCGGAAAGGCCAGCGCATCAAGCTCTTTGCAACGGGTAAGACTTACGAAGTGAAGGAGTGTGGGGTCTTCACTCCGAAGATGAACAAGCGGGACAAATTGGAAGCGGGTGATGTGGGTTACCTGATCGCCAACATGAAGTCGGCGGATGAGGCGAAGATTGGTGATACGGTCACGGATTCCACCCATCCATGCCCTGAAGCGCTTCCGGGTTATAAGGAGATCCAGCCGATGGTGTTCTCCGGCATCTATCCGGTGGATTCGTCCGACTACGAGTCGCTGAAAATGGCGATGGGCAAGCTGCAGATCAACGATGCGGCGTTTACCTTTTCTTCTGAAAGCTCGACCGCGCTCGGCTTCGGTTTCCGCTGTGGATTCCTCGGGCTTTTGCACATGGAAATCATCCAGGAGCGCTTGCGTCGTGAGTTCAACATGGATGTCATTTCGACCTATCCTTCGGTGATCTACGAAGTGACGAAAACGAATGGCGACCAGCTGATCGTGGACAACCCCGCGATGTTGCCGGAACAGCAGGTGATCCAGGAAATCCGGGAACCGATGGTGCGGATTTTCATCATGATCCCGGGTGAATTCATCGGCGACATCATGGCGCTGGTGATGGAGAAACGTGGCGAAGTGACCCATACTGAGACGATTGACCCCACGCGTGTGATGCTCACGGCCGAGCTGCCGCTGGCTGAGATTCTGGTGGATTTCAATGACCGGATGAAGTCGATGACGCGGGGCTACGGCTCGATGGACTACGAGCACTGCGGTTATCGTCCGGCGAAGATGGTCAAGATGGACATTATGATTGCGAGTGAACCGGTTGAGGCCTTCTCAACGATCGTGCATCGCGACAAGGCGGAGGGCTACGGTCGTGCGCTGGCACTTCGCTTGAAGGATGTGATTCCGCGGCAGCTTTTCGTTGTTGCGATTCAGGCCTGCATCGGTGGCAGCATCATTGCCTCGGAGAGGATCTCTGCGATGAGTAAAAACGTCACCGCCAAGTGTTACGGCGGCGATATTTCGCGCAAGCGCAAGCTACTTGAGAAGCAGAAGAAGGGTAAGGAGAAGATGAAGGCCTTCGGCAAGGTGAACATCCCGCAGGATGCCTTCATCAAGGTGCTGAAATCAGGTGACTGAGCCTCCTTCTTAGCGAATCTCTTCAGAGCCGAAGTAGGGGACCAGAGCTTCGGGGATTTTGACGGATCCGTCGGGCTGCTGATACTGCTCTAACAGGGCGACGTAGAGGCGTGGAAGCGCAGTGCCGGATCCGTTCAGGGTGTGGCAGAAGCGGTTTTTGCCGTCGGCGTCCTTGAAACGGAGCTTCATGCGGCGGGCCTGGTAGTCGGTGAAGCAGGAGCAGCTCGAGACTTCGAGGTACTTGCCCTGGCCGGGTGCCCAGACTTCGATGTCGTAGGTTTTGGCCGAGGAAAACCCGATGTCGCCGGTGCAAAGTTCGATCGTGCGGTAGTGCAAGCCGAGTTTCTCAAGGATCGCTTGGGCGTGGCCTAACAGGTTTTCGAGTTCGGCGAAGGATTGATCGGGATGGACAACCTGGACGAGCTCGACTTTGTCGAACTGGTGCATGCGGATGATGCCGCGATTGTCACGTCCCGCGCTGCCGGCTTCACGGCGGAAGCAGGGGGTGTGGGCGCAGAGTTTGATCGGGAGATCGGACTCGGCGAGCAGGGTATCGCGGTAAAGGTTGGTGACCGGCACCTCGGCGGTGGGGGCGAGGAACATCTGGTTGCGGCCGTCTTGGTCGGCGTCGGTCCCATACATGTCGTCCTCGAACTTCGGAAGCTGGCCGGTGCCTTCCATACACTCGCGTTTGACGACGTGCGGGACGTTGACTTCTTCGTAGCCGTGTTCGCCGCTTTGGGTGTCTAGCAGGAAGTTGATCAGCGCGCGTTCGAGGCGTGCGCCTTTTCCTCGATAGACGGCGAATCCGGAACCGGCGATGCGAGTGGCATCGTCGATGGAAATCATGCCGAGAGCTTCGGCGAGATCGAGGTGGTCCTTTGGTGCGGTGATGTCTGGCTTTTCACCCCACTCGCGGACGACGGGGTTCGAGTTTTCGTCGGCACCGACCGGGCATCCTTCGTGGGGGACGTTCGGGATGTTGAGAAGGAGGTCGCTTTGTTGGGCGGCGGCGGTTTCGGCTTCGACGTCGATGGCAGCGATGCGTTCGTTGATGCTGCGGACTTCGGCTTCGATCGCGGAAGTGTCTTCGCCCTTGGACTTGCGCATGCCGATCTGCTTGGAAGTCGTCTTGCGTTCGGACTGAAGCTGCTGTTTCTCGGTCTCGGCTTTGCGGCGGGTTTCGTCGCAGGCGAGGACCTTGTCAATCAGGGTCCAATGGTCGCCACCGCGCGCCTTGAGGCGTTCACGGATGGCGTCGGTGTTTTCACGGATCTCGCGAATATCGAGCATGGCGGGGAGGGACTTAGTCCAAAGGACCCGGAAGGTCCAATGGTAAGACCGCAGAGTTTAAACTTGGTGGGGCGAGCTCTTACTCGTCTTCGTTGAAGTCCTTTTTGCTGCCTTTGAGGATCTCGAGGCGCTCCTGGATGCGGGAGATGCCTTGTTCGGAGCGGTCGATGACTCGGTCGTTCTTCGAGTTTTTGGCGAAGCCTTCGATGATTTCGATCGGCCATTCTGAGGTGGCGATCTGGACGAGTCCGGAAATCATAGTGTCCTGTTCCTTTGGCGTCTTGGCATTTTCCGCGAGGCGTCTCCAGAGTTCTTCGGTCTTTTTGGCGCTGCGCTTGCGCTTGTCATCCATGAGGAAAACGTAGCCGGCGGTGAAGGCTTTCGGACGAACGGTATCGTCGGACTGGGCTTCGAGGAACTCCATGAGGGGCTCGAACATCGAGTCGTCCGGCCAGGATTTCATGGCTTCGATGGTGGCGAGTTGGTCGAGCTTGTCCCCGTCTTCGAGGATCCCTTCAAGGACTTCGCGGGAATTCGAGCCACCGGCCACGCCCAGCAGGCGGATCATGGTGCGACGGGTGCTGTCGTCGACCGCGTCGGCATAGGCTTTGGCGAGGGTCTTACCCCATTTTTCACGATGAGCGGAGCGTTTGAGAACGCCATCCAGCGCGCCTTCAGCAGCCTTGCGGATGACGTCGGACGGGCTGAACTGAATGATGTCGATGAGGACGTCGATTTGGTCCTCGTCGGCCATTTCGGTCAAGGCGGTAATGGCGGCAGCGGCGACTTGCTCGTTCTGGGTGGTTTTTGAGTAATTCAGCAGGTAGTTGATCGACGATGCATTCGCGCGCATGCGCAGCACTCGGCTGAGCAGGGAAATGCGGATGTCATCGTTGAGCGCTTCCTTGGTGGCGAATCGAGCAATCGCTTCATCCACGTCCGTGCCGTCGGTGCTCTGGGCAATGGCGAGGGCCTTGTAGACGGTTTCCCGCGAGGTGTTGGCACCGGTGCCGACCGAATCCAGGAGGATCTTCAAGTCGTCTTTGTTGACGGGAAGTTCCTTGGTGGTGGTCATGGCGGTCATGGCGACCAACTCGTTGTAGCGTTTGTTGATCTTATTGGTGCCGAGCTTGGTGACGATCATCCAGCCGACGAGCAGGATGAGGAAGCCCAGGACGCTGAAAATCACGGCTTTGGCACTGCTGCTGAGGCCCTTCGGTGGAGTGGCGCTATTGCCGATGCTGGTATGACCGAAGCTGCTATGCTCGGCAGGGGCGGGCTCGGTGGCAGGAACGGCTTGCGCACTTGGGCTCGCCTGAACGGCCGGAATCGCGGGAGCGGTTGGCACGGCTTGAACAGGTTTTGCCACGGCGATGCGCGGGGGCGGAACGACCTCTGCCGTTGGTGGGGCCTGCGCCGTCTTCAGAGGAACGGTAGGAATGACCGATGCTGCAGGGGGCGGTGCGTCGGGGGATGCCTCTGCGGAAAACGAGGCGATCGTCTGCTGTGCGGTGGTGTGCAGGCTTGGTGGGGCGTCTTCGGGTGGCTTGAGCGGTTGCGGCATGGTCTGCGTGGCCGGCGGTGCGGGGCGTGGGTCCGTGGCGAGGCTGGGGGCGACAGGCGCTGGGGCAACGGGCTCCGCGCCAGGAACGAGCAGGCGGGGTCGTTTCGGTGCGGGAGGTTGGGGGTCAGGAGTCATGGGTTGAGTCAGGGGGACATCAAGCTGGATGAAAGACTGGAGGGCCTCCCGGGTGTTTTCGGGGCGGTCTTCGGGCATGCGGTTGATGTGCCACATGATCCAGTCACAGGCCCAACTCGGAATGTCAGGACGCAGTTCCGAAAGAGGAACGACGCGATGCTCAAGGTGGGCGGCCATGACTTGCTGACCGCTTTCACCCAAGAAGGGCATCGTGCCTGTGAGCGCAAAGTAGTAGACGCAACCGATCGCATACATGTCGGTGCGTTTGTCGATTTTCTTCCGCTCGAACTGCTCGGGTGCCATGAAGAAGATCGAGCCGTAAACGGCATCGCCTTCAGTGACATCCTGAAACATCGGTTCGGCGGCAAACTTGGCGAGGCCGAAGTCGACGATCTTGACCTGAAACTTTCCGGAAGGAAGCCAGTTGAGCATCAGGTTCGAGGGCTTCAGGTCGCGGTGGACGAGTCCGAGGTCCTGAGCGGCGACGAGCCCTTCCTGGACCTGCATGGCGAACTCACGGAAATCCTTCCAGGTGAGTGGCGCGGATGATTCGATGATTTCATCGATGGTTTTGCCTTTGAGCAATTCCATCACGACGAAGGGGCCGTCATCGTCGGTGCCGACATCGTAAATGGTGACGATGTGCGGGTGCTGGAGGGCGGCGAGAGCACCGGTCTCCTGGGTCATCTGCTTGGTCGCCTCTTCGTTGTGAGGCTCGTCTTCACTGATGGTGATACGCTTGATCGCGACTTCCCGCTTTAGAGTCTTGTCGTAAGCCCGGTAAACAGCTCCCAGACCTCCCTGGCCGAGCTTACCCCGAATTTCGTAGCGGTCCTGCATGATTGATTGCATGAAAACTGGCGCTCTAAGGAGGATGGCGCAACGAAGAATCGCGCGAACCTAGGAGGCGGCCCTGCGGATGTTCTCTTGTCGCCAGTGAGTGGGGGAGTTTCCAACAATGCGGGCGAAGCTACGGTTGAACTGTGAGAGCGATTGGTAACCGACGAGAAATGCAATTTCGGAAACACGCATTTCCGGTCGCAGCAGTTCCTTCTTGGCCCATTCGACACGGCAGCGGTTGACGTAGTCTGTTAGAGTGAGACCAGTGGCTTCTTTGAAAAGGCGGCAGAAGTGTGATTCGCTCAGCCCTGCTTCACGTGCGACTAAACCGAGTGGCAGTGGTGAATCGAGGTGCTCGTGGATGTATTTGCGGGCCTTCGCAATGGCGGCGGGTTCGCTGCCTTCCTCGATGATCGCGAGGGATTCGGCGTGTTGACCAAGTTGGCCGGCAAAGCTTTCCAAGAGGGTGATCATGCTGGCATAGCGTTCAGGCTCGACGGTCCGGGTTTGGAAGTAGGCTTCGCGAAGCATGGTTTCGGTTTCCTCGTTGAGGGAACGACGACCGAATTTGCCAAGAAAATCATCGAAGTTCTTTTCATCGGGAACTTTCGAAAAGACTTGTCCGGTTCTTAGAAAGCCGATGGTGGTTGCGCCCATCCGCACAGGGACGGCGGTGGAGGTCAGACCGGCGAAGCAGTGGCAGGACGACGGCCCTTTGACTTCGGCTTCTTCCATGAGCCTCCGGTTCGTATCGACGCAGGCGCGGCAGGATGAGGCGCAGAGGTTGAGCCTCTCGCAGAATGGGCTACGATTCACGGCTTGGTCATCGAGGCACCACTGATCAGGATCGGCACCGACCAGGCGGAGAGGCAGCCCTGTGGCTGTCCGGAATGCCTGCTGATAGTTCTTGAATGCGTCAGAAGCCTTCAGTCGCTGGTGAAGGTTGGCTTCGAATGCTTTGGCGGAGTCGCTCATATCTGGGCAGCAGCGTAGAAGCTGTGTGGGATATTTCAATACTGAGACGACAAACTGTGGATATTATCTTGCTTGCTGACAAATGGATGGCGTGATTCTAGGATTCGTGGCGTATTTGTAGGTAAATCGTTGAATTCCTGCGCAAAGGTGTCTTTGGTTCTTGGTTTGGGAACGGGCTTGTGCGGGGTAGCGGCGATGAAGGCATGGCTGTCGAAGGAGCAAGCGCTGTTGAATGAGCTTCGGGCGATCGGTCTGATGCTGGATCAATCGATGCTTGGGATGGATCTTGAACGCTGGAACTTCATGCCGGTTCGATTGGCAAAGAGTCGTTCGGAGGCACATGTCGCCTCACCGCCCGCTGTTTTCCGAAGTGGATCTGAAGCCGATCAGCGTGCCTTAGGCATGCTGACCAGCACCACGGAGAGGATCGAGGAAAGCGGCATCAGAATGGCGGCGAGCAGCGGGCTCATGTGGCCGGTGAGGCAGATCGCGACGGCGCTGAGATTGTAGACCAGGGCAAAGGAGAAGGCGTTGCGCACGCCGCTGGCCCGGGCATCGGCCGCAGCGAAAAGCGTGGTCAGGAAACCGAGGCCGGAGCCGAGGGTGTAGAAGTCGGCTTTGGACTCTAACAGCGAGCGATCCACAACGGGTGTGCCGGTGACAGCGGCGGCATCGAAGGCGAGCGAGTCGTTGGCGCCATCGCCAAGATAGAGCGTGTCACCATGATCGATTTCTTCAACCCGCCGGGCCTTTTCACTCGGGTCGAGTGCGCCGTGGGCATGGCGATCGGCGATGTCGAGTTGCTCGGCGAGGGTGTGAACTTTTTCCTCGGTATCTCCAGAGAGGATCCAGAGCTGGTGACGGCGGGCACGAAGCGTTTCCAGCGCGGCGGCGGTGCCGGGGCGCAGGGTGTCGCGGAAATGGAAGGAGGCGATGCGTTGGCCATCGCGGCAAAGGGAGGTGGAGCCGTCGGCAGGATCGCCGGACCAGCCGCCCTTGCCGAGGGTCCAGCGGTGATCGTTTTCTGAAAAGGACACTCCCTGACCAGGGTGATCGGTGATTTCGATGTTGGAGTTGTTAGAAAGTAATCGCTGGCCGCGTGCTCCGAGGGCTTCGAGCAGGGTGCGACCGATCGGGTGGAGCGAGCCAGCGGTCAGGCGGGCGAGTGCGAGGGCGGCATCGTCGGCCAGAGAAGTGACGCTTTCAGGAGAAAGAAGGACGGGTCTTTCAAGGGTGAGCGTGCCGGTTTTATCGAAGATGACGTGGCGGACGTTCCGCAGCCGTGCCCACAAGGTCGGGCTCCGGACGAAGGCACCGGCACGTTCAGCGCGGGCGGCGGCAAGGTCATCGGCGAGCGGCACCGCGACGCCGAGGGCGCAGGGGCAGGAGACGACAAAGATGGAAATCATCGCCTGCACACCGGTGATCGGCTGACCCACGATGATCCATCCGATCAGTCCCGCGATGCCGATAATGATGACGATGACGAGGTAAACGCGCAGGAGTTTTTGAAGGGTGGGCGAGGAACGTTCGGAGTGGTCCTGGGCGGTTAGGCGCTGAAGTAGGGAGTCCGCCCAGGTTTCCTCGGCGCGAAGTGTGAGGGCCTTGCGGGAAAGGAGGATCGCGCCGGCAGGGAGCCGCGTCCCGGCGTTGACGACCACTGGTTCGGCTTCGCCGTTGATCCATTCGAGCGAGACCTCGGCTGCTTCGGCACTGACGGTCGAGGCGACGGGAATCGCGCGTCCGGGATCGACTTGGAAACTCAGGCCGGGCGTGATGGCATCGAGTGGGATCGATTGTTCGCCGCAGGCGACGCTGTTAGAGAGTGGTGAGGAACGCAGCAGGCGGCGGCGGTTGCGATCGACGGCGGCGGTCTGGAGAAAGCGCCCACCGAGCATGAGGAAGACGAAGGTGGCGACAAAATCAAAGTAGCGTAGGCCTTCGATGTGCATCGCCCAGCCGGCGATCGATCCGGCGTAAGCGGAGATCAGGCCAAGTGCGATGGGCAGGTCGATATGGAGGCTGCCAGCGCGCAGCGAGCGCCATGCACGGTCGATGAAATAGCCTCCGCCCACAAGCATCGCGAGCGTCGCGGAGAGGAAGGCGATCAGCCGGAATAGCCCGGCGAATTCGAAGTCCTCGGGCATGCCGAGGTAGGTTGGCAGCGAGAAGCCCATCGCATTCAGCGCAAAGGCACCGCAGAGACCGAGCCGCGCGGCGAGGCGTCGGCGTTCGTAATCCGGTGCGCCGTTGGTCTGGGCTCCCGCGACGTAGCCGAAGCGCGTTAGTTCTTTCAGGAAAGCGGGCACATCGCAGCTCCCCGGCTGCCACTCGAGGTGGAGCCGACCGCTCGCCGGATGCGCTGCCGCGCGGATCGCGCCGGGGTGGTTTTCGAAAAGCTTTTCCACCAGCCACACGCAGCCGACGCATGAGATGCCTTCCAGCGAGCAATCCATCGCCGCCGAGCCACCTTTGGTCTCGGTGAGTTCCTCGGCTTTCGCGACGAGCGGCTCCGCCCAGGAAAAATCGTGTTCTTCGAAAGGCCGCGAACGTACCGGCGCGGTGGCGAGCCCCTGCTTGAGATCGTAAAAGCGATCGAAGCCGCTATCACGAATCATCTCCGCCACAAACTCACAGCCTTTGCAGCAATAGACTGCGTTCTCTTCCGTCGGGGAAAAGGCCGTGCCACAGTGTTCGCAAGTCGCCATGAGTTGGCGGAAGATGCCCCGGAGTCCCGCGCGTCGCCAAGCGGGGAATCTGGATTGCTTGGCTTATCTCGCTATCTCCGGACTAAAGGAGGAACAACGAAATGGCGCGAAACGACGCGAAATCTGAAGCATTGATAGAGAAGCTGAGTCTTTGGCATTTCTCCTCCAAAAATTTCGCGCCGTTTCGCGCCGTTTCGTGCGATTTCGTTGTTATCCATCTCTCTGCAATGGAGGCACCGCCGTTGCTTAAACCGATTCTATTTGTCGGATTCCCGGCACCGCGACAGCCTTGCGCCATGCCTGAGGCGGTTTTGAAAGAGAAGTTCGGGCACGGGGAGTTTCGTGGCGGGCAGAAGGAAGTGGTCGAGGGCTTGCTCGCCGGGCGCTCAATGCTGGCGGTGTTTCCCACCGGGGGTGGGAAGTCGCTTTGCTACCAGCTTCCGGCGCTGATGATCGAGGGCGTGACGTTGGTCATTTCCCCGCTGATCGCGCTGATGAAGGACCAGGTCGATGCGCTGCGCGCGAAAGGCATTCATGCGGCGCGCCTCGATTCAACGCTCAGTCAGGAAGAGTATGGCGAGGTGATGGAAAGCCTGAAGGTCGGTTCCCTGAAGTTGCTCTACGTCGCGCCAGAAAGACTTTCGAACGAGGGCTTCCGCCATCAGTTGAAGCGCTTGAAGATCGGCATGATCGCGATCGATGAAGCGCACTGCATTTCCGAATGGGGTCACAATTTCCGACCGGACTACCTCAAGCTCGCCAAGGTCTGCCGCGACCTCAAGGTGCGCCGCGTGCTTTGTCTAACAGCAACTGCGACGCCCTCCGTTTCCGCGGATATCCGTCGTGAGTTCCTCATCAAGAAAAAGGACCACGTCCAGCTTTCCTTCCATCGCAACAACCTCGACCTACGTGTCACGCCGCTCAAGGCGAGCGAGCGGATGAATCATCTGCTCAAACGGATTGAGGAACTCGATGGCGCGGTGATTGTTTATGTGACGCTTCAGCATACGGCGGAATCGGTGGCGACTTTCCTGAAGCGCAAAGGTGTCTCGGCGCAGGCTTACCACGCGGGATTGCCGCCGGAGTTTCGTGTCGAGGCTCAGGAAAAATTTATGGCGGGCGAGACCCGCGTGATCGTCGCGACGATTGCCTTCGGCATGGGGATCGACAAAGCCGACATCCGTGCGGTCTTTCACTTCAATCTTCCGAAATCGATCGAGAACTACTCGCAGGAAACCGGTCGTGCGGGGCGCGATGGACTGGAGTCGACCTGTGAGTTGCTCGCCTGCGGTGATGACCTGGTGACTTTGGAGAACTTCACCTATGGCGACACGCCGACGCCGGCGGCGGTGAGGCACCTGGTCGATCACGTGCTGCGCATCGGCAGCGAGTTCGATGTCTCGGTTTATGAGCTTTCGACGGTGAATGACATCCGCCCGCTGGTGGTCACAACCTTGCTGACCTACCTCGAACTCGAAGGCGCGATTGAAGCGACGCGGCCATTTTACTCGACCTATTCGGTGCGCTTGATCCGCGACATGGAGAAAATGCTTTCCGGCTACGATGCACGGCGGAAGAGCTTCCTGCGAAGAATCTTCGCCGCCGCGAAAGAGGGCAGGAGTTGGTTGAACTTCGATGTCGGCAAGGTCGCGATGGAGACCGGCGAAGACCGTGATCGGATCGTCAAGGCCTTGACCTATCTTGAGGAAGCCGGAGATGTCATCATGAAGAAATCCGGTGTCCGGCAGGGTTATCGATTGCTGCGGGATGATCTCGATTTGCGAGAGCTCGCCTCCAATTTGGATGAACGCTTTCGTTTGCGCGAATCAGCCGACCTGGAGAGGCTGAGTCAGGTCGTGGCTCTTGCTGAAACCAAGGGCTGCCTGACCGGCTTTGTGACCAAGCACTTTGGCGAGAAGCTGGCGAAGCCCTGCGGCCATTGCGATCGATGCCGTGGCGTGAAGCCGAGCCCGATTCCGCGCTCCAAATGGCCTGCCGTTGATCAGGAGCAACTGATAATGATCCAGAGTCTACGTGCCGAAAAGCATGCGGCGTTGAAAACGGCGCGTCAGCTCGCCCGCTTTCTTTGTGGAATCTCCAGCCCTGCCGCCCAGCGGGCCCGTTTGACTCGCCACGACGCTTTCGGCCTGTTAGAAGGCACGCCGTTCGCGGAAGTTCTGCGCGTGGTGGAGACGATGATGGTTTAGAAGGTGGCTCTGAAATCGGAAATCGGAAATCGGAAATTTGAAATTTGAAATTTGAAATTTGAAATCTGAAATCTGAAATCTGAAATCGGGGGGGAGTCATTAGCCCCATTCTGGCCAACATCTACCTTCACTTTGTGCAAGACCACTGGATCAAGCGCGTCGTGGCCAAACACTGTCGCGGCAGGGTGCATTTTATGCGCTATGCCGATGATAGCGTGGTGTGCTTTGAGCATGAAGAAGACGCCCGAGCCTACCTGAAAGCCCTCCCGAAGCGGCTGGGGAAATTTTCCCTCCAGCTCGCCGATGAGAAAAGCTCGCTGGTAAGATTCGAGCGTTGGAACCCGGAGCAAAGCGGGAGGTTCACCTTCGTGGGCTTCGACTTCCACTGGGCGAGAAGTCGCAAACACAAGCGCTACGCCTACGTGAAACGAGTGACTAATAAAGCGAAATTCCGGGCCAGCCTACTACTACGGAGTGCGTGGAAACTCGCGAATGCTGGCGAAGTATGATCTCAAGGCAAAGCAGATCCTCTTCAAATGGCTCAATCGACGGAGCCAAAGACGGTCCATGACCTGGACTCAATTTGGCGAACGGTTGGAGCATTGGGATCTGCCCTTGCCGAGGATCGTGGAAAAGCCCGTGCAAGCGAGCTTGGCAAGTGGAAGGAAACCTGCATGATCGAAATCAACAAACAACCGGACCCCGACGTTGCTCTGACTGCGCGTCCTGCGAGGAGCCCGGTGCGGTAGTTCCGCACGCCGGGATCTGCGAGGGGGGCACCGAGTGATCGGTGTCCCTACCTCAATCGTTTCATTCACAGAGGACTTGCCCCCCCTTTTTGGCTCCAGTGCATGCTACGCGCCTGTAAACCGATGATCACGGCCCCTTGAGCGCTGTGGCAATCCGAGCTTGTGAAAACAGGCGCAAGCTGCAAAATTCCGAGCAGCGCTGCGAGAAATCGTGATGTGATATCTTTAACCTTGGCCTCAAAGAATGTTATGAAATTAAGCCTACTTCCAATTCTTGCAATCGTCCTGATGGGCAGCCTGTTCTGCTCTAGAAGCGCTGCTCAAGAGTCTACGGCTCGTTCCTCCCATATTGACATTGAGTTTGTGATCGAGCACCAAAGAGACGGGAAAACGCGTGGTTCGGTTGCTCATCCCCGGAACACCAAAGAACTGGAAGATTCTCCTTTGGTCCAAACGTTCACTGGCTTGAATGGACGCTCCGCGGTCGTAACAATTGGCTACGTCGGCTATGCCGGTTTCCAGGTGGCTGAGGCTGCGAAGGGCGTGAAGATCAAGCCTGGGCACGTGTTTGCTGTCCAAGTCTTTTCCGGGGAGGACGGCGTAACGATCAAAACGGCCAAGGAGAATACTTCAACGTTGGTCATTTACCACGGGCCGCCCCAAGTCATCTATAAGAACGAGATGGTATCAGTCACCATTAGGAGAAAGGAGGAGTGACCAAGTGAACTTCCCCCTACATGGTGTCGTCGAATCAGGGGAGGGCTGTCGGTCATGTTGGCCCGCAGGAGATAGCGGTCTTCCCGCCGCCTCGCCCAAACGGTCGACAACGAGTGGCACGACTTCTGGCTGAACCTCAAGGAAGGCGACGACTTGTCTGGCGGAGTCGGCCCACCAGGGCTCGGCGGAGGCATCAGGATCGATCCGGTCACGAAAGCAATCCCCATCACTAGGTCAATCAGCCACCGGGCGCTGCCAATCCCGCCGCCACGTCGTGAAAAAACACCATGAGCTTGATGTGTTCCGCATGCTGCGCCTGAAGCTCGAACTGCGGTGCCTACTGGGGTCGCTGGGGGATTCCTTGCATTTCGCGGGCATTCAAACATCACATCCGCCATCATCCAGCCTTGTCTCCGGCCACCTCTGCCGCTATTTCTCCGCCCGCATCAAAAGTGCCCGTAGCTCAGCTGGATAGAGCATCCGCCTTCTAAGCGGACGGTCAGTGGTTCGAATCCACTCGGGCATGCCATTGATATTCAGTTAGTTAAAATAAAATTCCGCCTAACAGAATTCTGAGTTACTGCCCCTCATCTGCCTTTATTTTCTGAGAAAGTTCCAGTATCGACGCACCGAGTTCATTCACGACAGTGCCACCAACAGTAGATCGCCTCGTCACCGGTTCGCCCCCGAAGCGCACTCCGAGTTGTGTCTAGGCTTGTGAAGAAAAGGGTCAGGAAAGAATGGCGCGGTTTTAAGCCGGATCTCGGGATAAAAAGGTCGCCGGAAATCCGCCGTTCCGGTGAGATCCTGTGTGACCAAAAACCAACCGTTCCTGAGCGGATTTCCGACGCAGATTTGTGGCAGCATGCGCCGGCGCTTGCAAGATGTTATCGCTGGCAAACGTCGCAGTCTCACGGAATCATCCATTGCCACCGATGCAATGCAGTTCTCCCATATTCTGCCCGCCGACTTCCTTCATGGACTCTCGGTATCTCAAAGAATCCGACAGTATTGCAACGTCGTCGTTTTCTGGGCATGGCTCGCCCAAATTCTTGAAGCCAACGCTTCGCTCTCGA
>CAZVMS010000205.1:0-8607 GCA_964628795.1 uncultured Haloferula sp.
TGACCGTCCTTCCCGGCGTCACCGACCCGGAGGTCATCGCCACGCTCACGCCCGCGCGCATCGCTGCCGCCCGCAGGAAATCAGCCGGCCGCGACCTCGCCGCCTGAACGCTGTCAAGGTGGCCGCGTTTACCCCGCTTACTGCCTTTCTGAAACCTGAATCCTGGCCCCTGAATCCTACCTGCTCGTCATCCAAGGCGCGAAGCCACGCGACCGCAGGCTTTATTTACCAAGATGCTCGTCAAACGCCGGCGAAAATAGCATCCAGTGAAGCAGGGCGAGTATTCCCATGATCAATGCCTGAGCGCTTCGATGGGGTTGAGGCTGGCAGCGCGGCGGGCGGGATAGAGGCCGAAGACGACGCCGATCAGCAGTGAGATCAAGAGCGATAGGATGACGGAAGCGGGGGTGACCACTGTCGGCACACTGGTAAGCATGGAAATCAGCACCGGAATCGAAACGCCTAACAGGATGCCGATCATTCCACCTGTTAGGGAAATGACGATCGTTTCAACCAGAAACTGAGCGATGATGTCGTTGCGCCGGGCACCAAGGGCGCGGCGGACGCCGATTTCGCGGGTGCGTTCGGTGACGGTAGCGAGCATGATGTTCATGATGCCGATGCCGCCGACGAGCAAGGAGATGCCGGCAATGGAGCCGAGGACGATATTGAAAAGCTTCTGGGTCTCGCGGGCCTGGGCGAGCAATTCCAGCGGCACGGTGATGCGGTAGTCCTTATCTTTGTGCGTGGACTTCATCAGGGCTTCGATCGCAGCACCGACGGCAGGAACCTTGCTGGTGTCGTCGGTCCGCACCACGAAAGTATCAAAGGCGGTGCGGCTATAAGCGAAGTTGATGATCCGGGTTTTGGCGGTGCTGATCGGCAGGTAGAGAATGTCTTCGCGGGCATTGGCACCGCTTTCGGAATCCTCGTCTTCTTCCTCCGCCGCAAAGCCGGGACTGTAAACGCCGAGGACGGTATAGAAGTCGGCCTGAATACGGACGGTTTTTCCGAGAGCACTACCAAAGGGAAACAGCTTGCTGGCGAGAGCTGGCGAAAGAACGCAGACGGGTGAAGCCCGTTCGCTTTCCAAGGCGGTGAAGAAGCGGCCTTCGACGGCCTGCAGGTTGCGGATCTCAGGGGCGTTCTCGGTGGTCGCCTGGAGGATCGCGCGGACCTGGGTCGAGGGGCTGGTGATCTCCTCGCTTTTCTCGGACTCGGGATGCACCAAATTGACATTGGGAATGGTGGCCTCAATGCGCTGGAGGTCTTCGACACCGAGTCCATAGGTCTTGCGCCACATCGGGACGCGGTTCTGCTCGTTCTGCTGCTGGCTGACCAGTTCGACTGGAGGTTCGGTGCTCTGAAGGATGACGTTGCTGCTGCCCAGCCGGGCGATCGATTCGCTGGCCTTTTGCGAAGCACCCTCACCGACCGCGAGCATCGCGATGACCGAGCCGACACCGAAAACGATGCCAAGCATGGTCAGCAGTGAGCGCACCTTGTGAAGGTAGAGGTTTTTCACCCCGAGGGTGAAGGTGCGGCGGAAACGAAGGAACACGGCTCTGTTAGACCGAGACGGCCTTATGGTGGGTGACGTTTTGAATAAGCCCGTCTTTCATGTGAATGACGCGGTCGGCTCGCTCGGCGACGTGTTCGTCGTGAGTGACCATCACGATCGTCCGGCCTTCGTCGTTGAGCTTGTCGATCAGGGCTAGCACGTCGGCCTCCGTGGCGGAGTCGAGGTTTCCAGTCGGCTCATCGGCGAGGATCAGTAGCGGATCGTTGACCAAAGAGCGGGCAATGGCAACGCGCTGCTGCTGGCCACCGGAGAGTTGCTTGGGCCGGTGGCTGAGCCGGGTGCCGAGACCAACGAGCTCGGCAAGTTCCTTGCAGCGGGCGAGGGCGTCGGGGCCTTCGTCTGACTGATAGAAGAGCGGCATCTGAATGTTTTCCAATACGGTGAGCTGCTGGATCAGATGATAGGACTGGAAGATGAAACCGAGGCGTTTGCCGCGAACCAGCGAGAGCGCATCGTCGTCGAGCAATGACACATCATCGCCACCGAGATGATAGCTTCCCGAGGTCGGGCGATCGAGACAGCCGAGGAGATTGAGCAAGGTGGACTTGCCGGAACCGGAGGAGCCCATGATGGCAAGATGTTCGCCGGGCATCACATCGAGATCGACACCTGCCAAGGCGGCGACGTCGGTTTCATCACCGAGCCGGTAAATTTTCCGGAGGTTGCGAATGCGAATGACCGGTTCCTGACTCAAGGCAGGTGGTAGGTTAGTTCCTGATGGAAAGCAGTTGACCTTCCGCTGGCGGTGGATCGTCGACTGGCTCGATATCCTCTTCTACCGGAATGAAATCCCGAGATGAAGGCGGAACGAGCGAGACCAGATCGCCTTCTGTTAGGCCATTCTTAATTTCGACGAAATCGCTATCGAAGAGTCCGATTTCAACTTCAACGGGTTGGGCAGCGCCGTCCTTCTCGATGAAGCAGTATTGGCGATCATCGAGTCCGACAATGGCCTGGAGAGGCACCTTGATCACATCTTCGAGTTCGGCGATGAGGATTTCAACTTTGGCGGTCACGCCTGGTTTGATTTCAGGCATCTGATCGGTGACGAGGACTTCGGCCTTGTAGACGCGGTAGTTCGGGTTGCCATCGCGAGCGGGCTCGGGCATCGAAGCGATTTGGATCACCTCGCCGCGGAACCTCTGATCGGGAAGCGCGTCGAGACTGACGTTGGCGTGCATGCCGGGCTTGACCAGACTGATCTGGCTTTCGTAAATATTCACCCGGACCTTCATCTGTGAGACGTCGGGCAGCGAGAGTAACTCCTGGCGTTCGCGAACTTCGGTGCCTTCCTCGATCGGGCCACCGCGCCATGAGGGCTGACTTTCGTAGATGACGAGGCCTGATTGAGGCGCGTAAATCTTGGTGAATTCCTGGGAATCGCGAAGGTCCTGAAGTTTCCGCTCACGAAGGCTCAGGGTTTCGCTGGCCGAGGCGAGCTGCATCTTGAGCTTTTCAAGCTGTGTCTTGTTTTGACGGACCGTGCGCTCGAGCCGAACTTTCGAGTTCTCGACATTGGATTCCAGCTGTCGGACGTTGCGCGGGGCATCAAAGGTGATCAGCAGACGACGTTCTTCCTCGGCACCTTGAAGTTCGATTTCACGGCGTTTGACCGCGAGTTCGTCGGCAACGAGTTCGGAAGGGGTCACGTAGCCCTTTGCTTCAAGTCGGCGGGTGCCATTGAGGCGGTCCTGCGCGCGGCGCAGTTCTTCGCTGGCAAGGCTGATCGCGGAGTCGGCCTTCTTTTTCAACTGGGGGAACTGGCCCTCGTTGTATTTCTTCAAGTCATTCTTGGCGAACTCCAGGACGAGCTCGGCATCACGGAGTTTGATGACGTTCTCGCTCTTGAGACTGTCGTATTTTTCCTCGAGTTCGGCCGCTTGAGCGAGACTCTGCTGATAGGCGATTTCAGACTGAGAGAGTTGGTTTTCAATGTCGTTGGAGTCGAGTTCGATGAGCAACTCACCCTTGGCAACGATGCTGCCTTCCTTGACCATCGAGATGATCCGAGTGCGTCCCGGGACCTGATTACGGACGGTGACTTCATTGACCGCCTCAAGCGATCCCCCGGTAGGAAGCGCGATGGTGAAGGAACCTTGCTCGGCTTTGAAGTAGGACTCTACGCTCTTGACAGACGAAGGTCCATTGACGGAGAAAATCGACCAAACGCCCAATGTTAGCGCGATGCCGCTTGCCGGGATCAGAACTTTCCGGCGTAGCACGTAATTTCTGATAGAAGTGATGTTCATGGGCAGGCTTAAAGCGAGGGCTCCTTGAAAAGTTCCTCCGGAGTGATCAGGGAATCTCCGTCGGTAGGTGTGGCAGGAGATACGGGAGCAGCCGCGGAATTATTACGGTTTGATTTAGGAATTTTTGGGTTCTGAACCCAGAACTGCGCCAAGCTGGGGTCGAAGATGCCGAGATCGAAAAGCAACTCGAGACGGGTGAGATGGTAGCTGATCAACGCTGATGTGAGGGCATTGCGAGCTCCGAGCTGGGCATTGCGAGCTTCGAGCAGATCGCGAGTTTCGGCGCGGTCGGTTTCCAGAAGCAGATTGACGGCATCGACCCGTTGGTTGGCAAGGAGCAAGGCATTGACTTGGATGTCGTAGCTTTGGCGAGCAAGTTCCAGCCCGCGCATGCCGGATCGGACTTCGAACTGAACCCGGTCAAGAGCGAGCGAGAAGTCGCGCAACTGGCGTTCAAAGTTGATCTCAGTGCGGCGGAAGTTGTTACGAGCATCGAGGTTGTCGAGCGGCACGTCGAAATCGACACCAAGGCGGGTGCGATAGACCTGAGGATCGAAATTCGAGTAACGGCGTCCGCCGTCGCTATCCATGGAGAGATCGGCGAAGAGGTTGAGGCCGGGTTTGAAGGCATCGGCGGCAACGACGAGCTTGCGTTGGGCGTCTTCGAACTGATCGACCGCGTTGAGCAGATCGAGTCGGTTTTCCAAAGCGATATCAATGGCGGAGGACTCGTCCAAGGGCAGCGGAGTGAGACCGACGCGTGTGAGGGCTGCGAGGGCCTGATCGTCGAGAAAGAGGTCTCCTCCGACCGGCATGCCGAGGGTGAGCTTGAACTGATCGACAAGGCGGCGGTAGGAATCGACCGCGAGAATATAGCGATTGCGGGCGCGCAACTCGTCCTGGCGGGCCTGGTCGACCTGGAAGCGAGGCAGTCGGTCCTCGGAGAGTTCCGTAGCGCGTTCGGTAAAGGCGATCAGGTTGCGGTAGTTGAAATACTCGTTTCGCACGCGGTCCTTTTCTTGGAGGATGCGGTAGTAGTCGCTGGTGATATCGAGCGCGTTACGTTTTTGGAAGCGCGAGAAGGAACGAATGCCATACGCGACATTTCGCTCTCGCTGGGTGAGCGACTCGGTGGCAACGGCTCCCCTACCCCGCAGCAAAGGCTGATTGAGCCGGGCGGCGAGAAAGGTGGTCGGCGGCGCGGCACCGTTTCCCAAGTAAAACTTGAAGATGTTGTGGGCGAGATCGAGAGCGAGAAATCCACCGCTGCGCAGGAGTTGATTAAATCCGAGCCGGGTAGGAATCGTGGCCTGATTCCGGATGCGATCACCATCAACCCAAGTATTATCGAGCCCGGCCCCCGTGGAGGCCTCGAATTGAGGAGCAAAATCGTGGCGGGCACGCGTCAACTCCAATCCCACGAGGTAAAGCTTTTCCTTTTCCGTCTGGTAGTCACGTCCGTTTTCGACCGAAAGGGTGATCGCTTCGTCGAGATCGATCTTACGGGTTTCCTTGGTCCGCCGTTCCGCAAGAATATCGACAGCCCGGACTTCCTCCGGATCTTCCGCCGAATGAGGCGTGTCGATATCGAAATCCAGGGCTTCACCGAAAAGACTCACCTCATTACTTCGGAGTAGCCCGTAGACGTCCTTATCGGCCTCTTGGCTCCAATACTGGGTGGAGCAGGAAGGAAGAAGCAGTGGGACAAAAAACAGCAGGAAAAAAGTCCGGGAGCGATTGTCTGTGGAAAGAAATGTCATGCCTGAAGGCTCATCTGTCGGCGCGTTGGGACACCGGACTTAACGGATGAAACATGCCTGATGTTTCAATAGCTTTGCGCCAGAAGCGGCTTTTCTCAAATGCAGGTTCAGTGGAAGCCATCGTCGGCAAGGCAAGAAAAAGTGGCAGGATTTACTCAACGCGGAATCACGAGACCTCCTATTACTCGCAGAATCCACCAAACAAGCCGAAGAGGCATTCCGTAAAGCCCACTCGAAAGTCCTCACTGGGAACACCAAAGCGGCTCTCCATCGAGTCCCCGAAGAAGCGTCTCGAGACCGTATTCCTCAATATCTACTCGCGCCTGCCGACCTCCGCAGAAATCGACTGCTTCACTTCGCTCGCCTCCAATCAGTTTATCTTCGTCCAATCACTCGTCCACCTGACATGAACCCGAACCAGCTCAATGAACTCTCTCATCGCGACTTCCTCGCTCGGACCGCGCGCACCTGCTTCGGCCTCAACCATCGGAGGATCCGCTGTCAGCCTTTTCAGCAACAAGGCATTCGCCGCCGATCCAGCCGTCATGAAAGCAGGCGGAGGAAAAGCCAAGCACGTCATCAATCTCTACATGTCAGGCGGACTATCGCTCACCAGCCTCAGCGTCGATCTCGACCTTACCCGATTTCCGCTCCTTGGCGCATCTGAGCTCCACATCGCATCCGGTTCGGAAATCTGGATCGATCCCGTCCTCGGCATCGTGTTCAACTTCTAAGCAAATCGAAGAATTCAGCGGCCTCTGTTCTGCGATCAGGCGGGAGCAGCGAGCGTTTTTACTTACTTTTTCTTCAGCCACCCGAGCGACACAAAAAACGCATCGCTCTCCTCAAGAGTTTTCGTGAGGTGGGGTTCCTTGTTGAAAAACCCGTGACCTGCTCCTTCATAGAGATGCACATCGCAACGTCCATCGAGCGCCTCGACCTTGTTCTCGAATCGTTCCGCCGTACTTACGGGGATCAGCTTGTCCTTGCTGCCAAGAAACACTGCCATCGGCGGCACCGGCTTGCTGATATTTTCCGCCGGGGAAATCTCTTTCCAGTAATCCTTCACCGCCTTGTGATTCCATCCGCCGTGCGGTCCATTGTCGAAGACTGGGTTGAAGAGCAGCAGGGCATTGGCCCGCGTCGAGATCTTGAGATCCTCACCCGGCGCATCAAAGCCCGCACAAAACGTGCTCGCCGCCGCGACATGGCCACCGGCCGAGCCACCACCCACCGCGATCTTCTCGGGATCGATGCCGAGCACGGCAGCATGACCACGCACCCAGCGGACGGCGGATTTCCCATCCTCCACGCATTCCTTCGGACCTGTTTTATGGGAATGCTTGGTCCGGTATTGGGCTGAAATTCCGACCATTCCCCTCGATGCCAAATAACTGGCCTGCGGGAAGAACTGGCTCGGCGTTCCGCTAACCCATCCGCCGCCGAAGAAGAACACCGCCGCCGGTCGACGATCCGCAGTCTTCCAACCTTTCGGCAAAAAAACATGCAGCTCCAGCGCGTCGCCTTCCACCGTTTTGTATTCAATCACACGGTCGGCTTTGGGCTTGGTCGGAGCTTTTTCAGCGGCAGAAACCAAACCGTAGAACGCCAGCAGGACAGACAGGAGGGCAAATAAAACTCTTTTTTGATGAATTCGAATCATGGTCGGAGGTGGAGATCTGTCTCCGGCGAAACTTCAGTCGGACATCAGCTGCTCCCGTATGAAGCCATAACTTTCAGGACCGATGCCGAGCTCTCCATGGAAGGGCCGGTCGAAAGCGATGATCAAGGTGATAATCAGTCCGACAAAGGCAGAAAGCAGCGTCACTTGGATGATATGCAATTTTTCATCGCCCACCTTGAAAAAGAAGGTTCCGGAAAGGCTGAGGATCGCCCCAACGACAACCACAAACCATAAGGTGTTGGGCAAGCGAATCAGCATCGCATCCATCCGCAACCGACGGGCTTCGAGCATGGAGTTATAGGCTTTGAACACCTCGGCGTGAAGGACCTTCATGGACTCGCTGGCTGGTTCGAACGTGAACAGGCTGTTATGAAATCGAGTCATCCATTCGATGCCACGGGTCGGGTGGATTGTCAAGGTAGGGGGCAAGGAGAAGGAGTTCAACGAGGGCCTTTCGGGATTCGGGATTCATGATGTGGATTCGGATATCTAACTGACGCTGCTCTTGATGTAGAACATCGCCGCCCCGAGGGCGAGAGGAATTAGACGCCAGCATGGCCCGGCATTCAGGACTCCATTCAGGACTCCATTCAGATTCCAGACTAGCTCCGGATTGGGGCAATCAGGATGATCTCAGTGATGACGACCTTCATTCAGTTCCTCATTCACCCATCGACGCTGCTGATCATCGCCCGTGTAGTGCTGGTGACCGGCTTCAGGCTGACGAGTCCGAGGCTTTAGGGCTCTGGGTTTTGGAGATCAGACCCATGGCGGGGGAATTGCCTCACTGGCGGCCACCATCCCAATCTCCGGAACTCGTTCATTGACACTGCGTTTCCTCCCCTTAGTCTCCGCGCGTCCGCGCCGGGGCCACCTTTTGGATCCCGGAAATCGGACGCTTTTCAAAAGCAAACCATATCCACTGATTCAGATGGCAACCCGAAAGAAGACCGCGAAGAAAGCGGCCAAGAAAGCGGCCTCCTCGAAGGCTCCAAAATACGTCTACACCTGGGGCGCCGGCAAAGCCGACGGTCACGGTAAAATGAAGGAACTCCTGGGAGGCAAGGGCGCGAACCTCGCCGAAATGACCCTCATCGGTCTGCCAGTTCCATCAGGCTTCACCATTACTACCGAAGTCTGTACTTACTACTACGACAACAAGCGCACTTACCCAAAGGAGCTCCGCTCCCAGATGGAAGCAGGCGTGGCCAACATGGAGAAGATCATGGGCTACAAGTTCGGCGATGCCGAAGGCTTCCCACTCCTTCTCGCCGTTCGCTCCGGTGCGCGTGACTCGATGCCAGGCATGATGGACACCGTCCTCAACCTCGG
>CAZVMS010000206.1:0-3420 GCA_964628795.1 uncultured Haloferula sp.
CTGAGCGCGTCGGACCGGAAGGCGGCCATGCTCCTCATCGAGTCGTTGAAGCCGAAGCGCCGGGTGAGTGCGTCAGCGAAGGACAGCGGCATCGCGATTGCCGTTGGTGGTGACAACCACGGCCCCATCACGATCAATCAAGCGAAGGCCGGGAAGTCCAAGGGCGGCAAGTATCCGGCCAACAGCATCGGCGCGGATGCGAACTTGTGCGGCTACGTCGATTACCTTTTCGGCCTGGCCATCGACTACTGGAACGGCACTCAGAACATGAGCGCCGGAAGACTCGGCAG
Organism: uncultured Haloferula sp.; assembly: GCA_964628795.1. GTDB lineage: Bacteria > Verrucomicrobiota > Verrucomicrobiia > Verrucomicrobiales > Akkermansiaceae > Haloferula. Next base: position 291 of record CAZVMS010000206.1, read on the forward strand.
GAAGATCAAGACCAAGTTCCGGTTGAAGCAGCGCACGCGGAACCATCTGTCGGTCGACCGCTTCGATGACCTCGTCAGCTTCATCATTCACGAGATGTTGGAGCCGTCACCGGTCGGAAGGAAGCACAGACGAAACGGCACGAAGTTGTGCCGGACCTTCGAGGAGTGGCGTTGGGGGGAGATGTGAGCGCGGCACTCGACTATGGACGCTTGCGCCGCAGCTTTCGGATCATCGCCACCAGCGACATGATGCCGACGGCGAGGCCGACGACCAGCGAGGCGATCCGCAGGTGCCACTCGATCTGTTCCTGGAAGGAAGTGATGACCCCCAGAACCGGCGAGGCTGTGCCGACGATCCCCCGGAACAGAAACTCGATGTCGAATGGCGTGCGCATCGCCCCGTGCGGACTGTCAACGGTCTTCCCGGAGGTATTGGTCGGCCCAGGCGGTGTAGCGGGCTGTCAGCTCCCGATACCGTTCGGCGTCTCCTGCCGCCTTGGCCGCGTCGATGTCTTTGAGCATCTGGTTCATCCACTGGCCGTGCGGCTTCTTCCAGTTGAACCGGACGTTGATCGTGAAGAGGTCTGGGACGACCGCCTCGGGAAACCCGTCGATGTCCGGTTGTTCGACCGATGCGGCGAGAACGACCGGATCACCGGATTCCTCGAAACCGGGAATCACCGGCAAGGTCGCCGCGAGTTCGTCCGCCAGCTTCACGGCATCGGTGACCGCCGGAAACTCCCCTTGCGGAGCGGCGAGGGCTGAGTCCATGGCGGACTGCTGCCGTGCCTCCCTGATCGCCGGGTAGTTGGTGATGAAGTCCGTGACCGTGGCGATGCGTTGGGCGCGGGTGCGGGTTTTCCATTCGGGCCGTCCGCTCATGCGCTCGGCGAGTTCACGGGCGTTGGGCATCCCCCGCACTTCCGGCTTGAGGCCGGTCCAGACCGCCATGAATGCCCGGTCCCTGACCCTGGTGGCCCGTGCCTGAGCACGACCCTCTGAACGGGCCTGCTGGATCGCCACCGCCCGCGCCTCCCTCGCACGTTGGAGCCGGGCGTCCCGGATCGCCTCAACCCGTTCGGGCGGTGTCGGCCGGGTTGCCTGACCATGGCTGAACGAGGCGAGGATCAGGAGGACGGCGACGGAATGGATGATGATCTTCTTCATCGGTTTTGATTGTTGATGGGGTGCTGGATCAGGGGGTGGTGACGAGGCCGTCGCGCCAGGCGGAGTAGGCCGCCTTGCCCTTCACGAACATGACGCTGCCGAGACCGCTCTGGTAGGGAACCTGCGTCCCCCATGCGGTGACGAATTTCGTGCGGGCCTCCGCAGCACTTGCGACGGCCGCAGCGACCGCATTCTGGGCCGAGTAGTCCGGAGTCGGGATGACCAGGTCGATTCCGAGAGCGGCGACGGCGGCGGCAAGCCCGTCGAACCTCGGCGCATCAAGCGCGGTGACCACAGGAGCGATGGCCGCCTCAAATTCCGGTCCCTCGACCGACTGCCCCGCCGCCTTGCGCTTGTCAATGAGGAGGCGTGCGGATTGGGCGAGCAGATGATCCCGCATCGTGCCGAAGACATCGGCCGGGAAATGAGCATCGGCGGAAGCGAGATCGAACCAGTCGGCGCTCGACATGTACTTGGTCCAGGTGAGACCCCCGCCGGGATGGCCGCCGAGTCCGAGATGCTTGACCCGGAAGTATTCGACATCCCGGATGCCGTCCGACGGGAGCAGAGCGGCGAAATCCTCGATCCGGTCGGCGAGGCCGGGGGTGTGCTGCCGGAAGAGCATCACGCAGGCAAGATCCTCGGACACCAGCACCGGCTTCGCCGCGATGTGTTCGAGCAGTTCCTTCTTCTTCGCCCCGGAGATGGCGGGCGTTGCGATCGCGACCGGTCCATCGTTGATGTAGATGTCCACGGCCTCGTCGTCCGGGTTGTCGTATTCGCTGTTCTGCCAGCGGGTCAGCCAGCCGGGACCGAACTTGCCGGCCTGGGTGGCGTCGAAGGTGGCAAGCGCCTGCGCCTTGCCGGCGGCGACGGCCGCGAGTTCAGTGTTGGCCGGATCAGCGGAGGCGGCGGCTTCGGCTTCCTGCTTGGCCCCTTCAAGTTTTGCCCGGGTCTCCAGAAGCGAGGCTCCGGGACTCAGGCCCGCGAGCATGATTCCGAGGACGATGGCGGTGATGGTGGTGTGCATCTTCATGGTGGTGTTGGTTTGGTGGTGAGGATTCAGGGTGCGGGCTCGAGTTCGACGCGAGCCTTGCGCCACTCGGCGGGCCGCATGTCGTTCCACTTCCGCTGTCCGTCCGGGTGGGCGTCGAAGGCGGCCGCGTTCTCGAACGAGTAGGTCCAGATCAGGCTCGCGTGGTTTTCCTGCATCCACTCGGAGGCCCCGAGGACGCCACGCGACGGCTGAAACAGGACGGACCGGCCGGGGCTGCCGCCGGGCATGAGCTGCGAGGTCAACGCGGTGGCGCTGATCCACTTGAGCCGCTTGATGTGCGTTGGGTGGTCGAGCCAGACGGTGTCGCCGGACGGGTGCCCGCCCGAGCCGTCCTGGATGTCGAAATACAGCCACGGGTCGGCATCGCTGGTGCCGGTCCCCCAGGTCGGGTCGGCGGCGGCTCCGGTCGTGCAGGTGCGGTAGACGAAGTATTCCTTCTGGAGCGCGTAGGCATCGCCGCTGGTCGAGGTAAAGGTCGTGCAATCCCACGGATCGACGACGTTGTTGGTCGATTGCAGGTTGTCGTGCCCGAAGACCCACTTCGAGCCGTTCCACTGCGCCACGTCGTCGGTGCCGAGCGCCTGGTATTCTTTCCGCCCGTTCACGGTGGCTCCGGTCGGGACGTAGTTCAGGACGAAGGTGCCAGCCTGCTGAACGAGAAAGCCCGGCTGGAAGTTCCGGGTGGTCGCTCGGATCTGGATCTCGGTCCAGCCGTCCGGGACGATGATCTCGAAGACCGGAAAGCCATCCTTGGTGGTGACGCTCGGCACGTTGATCTCGTCATTCGGGGTGTAGACCTCCGAATTGCTGCCCAGATCCCCGAGGCGCTCGGCATCCGCAATCAGGATGACCAGCGTCAGGGCGACGAGCACGAGGGCGAGGATCGACTGCTTCATTTAGAGGACG
>CAZVMS010000207.1:0-9017 GCA_964628795.1 uncultured Haloferula sp.
TGACCTCTGACCTCTGACCTCTGACCTCTGACCTCTGACCTCTGACCTCTGACCTCTGACCTCTGACCTCCGACCTCCGACCTCTGACCTCTGCCCTCTCAGCACCCCCGCAAAAATGCAACCACCCCCACCCTCTCACCAAAGCCCCGAAAACCTCTCCCTCACCTGCCCCTGCCATTTCTCCAAAAACGCCAACTCCCGAGCCACCAACCAACCATCGCCCTCACCTCGTTCAATCGCCGAAAAACACCCCACCCGTCCCAAAATCTCGGTCGCCAAACGCTCCTGAACCTCTTCCAAACCCTCCCGACAAACCTGCACCTGCCCCTCCAAAAGCGCCTTCGCCAGCGGACTCCCCGCAGCCTCCCGCTTTCGGATCAAATCATCCGCCAGCTGCAGCTTCGGACCGATTTCCGAAAAAACATCAAGCAAACTTGATGATAAAGCCCCCCGAAAGCTCCCCTCAATCCCCTCCAACTCCAGCCAGTGCCTCAATCGACTCGAAGGCTGACTCAAAATCGCCATCGCTTCCTGAAGCTTCGAAAACCCCTCGGTCTCCCCCCCTCCATCAGGATGCTCCACCTTCCCCTTTTCCCGGAAAACCGCCCGCAACTCGTCAGATTCCAACCAAAGAGCACGCTTCAAACCAAGTTCCAGAAAGGCATCCATCATCCCTAAGCCTTCTCTGACACCCCGCCGAATCTCCCACAAGCCTTGATTTCCTAGGATTTAGCACCGAAAAGATTGCGCTTTTTTAGATTGCCTCGCCTCTGTTCCCGACTCAGTATCGCAGCGTTATGAGTGCGAGAAAACCAGCCATTCTCTTCATTGCAGCCGCCGCGACGTCCCTCGCGATGGGTGCAGAGCCAATTTATACGGATCCGGTGGGGTTTGTGAAAATGGGAGACCCGTCAGCTGGCCTCGATGACGGTGCAGGTGGAACAATCAAGGCAGTCCCCGCAAATACAGACGTTTTTCTCTGCATTCCTTTGGAGGCAGAACTTGCGTTTAGCGGAACAATCGCCAGTTGGGATAAGGGTAGCAACCAGATCACAGTATCAGGCACTCCGGGCTGGGCCGCTAATAGCTGGACCACTGACGTCCCTTACTCCGTAATTATTTCTTCGGGGGCTGAAAGTGGACTCCGCGGATTGATCACCGCAAATGGCGACAGCTCGGTAACTTTTACCCAGACTACTCTCGGCGATTTGGATAACCTAACCGTTGGAGACTCCATCGAAATTCGGAAATGCTGGACCGTCTCCACTCTGTTCGCAAATTCGAATTTAGAAGATCTCTGCGAAATCAAGACCTACTTCAGAACGCTCAAGGGTATCAATCAGAGCACAAGCACCTCCTTCACTTACTACGCAGGTGTTTGGTATGACAGTTTTGGACCGGCAGACAATGCAATCCTCTATCCGGGAGAATTAATCGTCTTCCGATCTACTGGATCTGGCGTTGAAAATCTCGCCGTTTTTGGGGATGTCGCCACATTTAATCAGCGGAACGAAATCATCAAAGATATCCAAGGCGAAGTTCCAGAGGACAAGGATGCTGAGGACCTTCACCTCGGGACTTCTCTCCCTATACCTCGCGCGATTGGCGCCTTGGACCTTCACGCCGAAAACTTGGATACGGTCAGCTTCTACAACAACAGAGTTTCCGCCACAGGCACCAAAAAGTCAGTTTCTCAGATTCTTACCTTCTACGATGGTAATTGGTATGATTCTTTTGGCGTCGCTGATTCCTTTGAGGTTCCGCCAGGAGTCGGCTTTGTCTATCGGAGACATCAAGATTCAACCGGCGCTTCGCTTGAGTGGAATGAACCTGCTCCATGAAGGAGCCAAGTAACTCCTGTAACAATATTCCCGTTGATTCCTACAACATATGAAAGCAGTTCTAATCACCTTCCTTTCCACTTACGCCCTCGCTGGACTTTGCTCCGCAACAGTAACTTTGGACTTTTCTGCACCTGCTAATGTCTTCAAGGGCATTGCAAATAGTAGCAGTAATGTCTCAAACGGCCTCGCTTGGGGAATAGTCGTCGATACTCAGAATAATGGTTTTGCTGACCCATTCTTAAGTTCGGCGGGTCTCAAGGCGGAAGACGGTGCCAATTTTGGGAGTGGTTACTTTTTCTATAACCCTCTGACTCAAGACGGCACGCAAGTCACCTTCACTTCTGGCCTTCCAGGAGGAGGGAGTGGCGCGATCGATTTCAATTCCTTCAATGTTTACGGTGATGCCAATCCAATTGCTGCCAACCAGAAATTCGCCGTAATTTGGTTTGGTAATATCGCAACTCAGAAAGGCTCCGAGCTACCCGAAGGAACTTTCTACGGGATCGCAACAAGCGATTCAGCTACTCTGCCTTCAGATACACTGTCGGCTACTTACTCTGCCGCCTCTTTTACAACCGAAAGAAACGCAACTCTTCAATTCGTCCCCGAACCCAGCACCGCCATCCTCGGTCTTCTCGGTCTCGCTGGACTTCTCCGCCGCAAGCGCTGAGATTCTTCAAGATATCCAACTTCCAAAAAGACCCGCCACCCGGCGGGTCTTTTTTTGTGCCCGTCGTCAGTCAGGACCTAAGCCGAGAAGCTCTCGCCACACGAGCAGGTCACCACCGCATTCGGGTTGGTCACTTTGAATCCTCCCTGCTGAAGATCATCGGAGAAGTCGAGCTCGCTGCCACTGACAAAAAGGGCACTCTTCGGATCGATCACCACGTTCACCTCATTGCTCGGCACCAAAATATCACGATCCCGAGGACCATCCACCAGATCCATCTTGTACTGGAGGCCACTGCACCCACCCCCGATCACCGCGATACGCAGCGCTCCATCGGGCCGACCCTGCTTGCCCAGCAATCCGCGCAGATGAGAGGAAGCCCCATCGAGGACCTTGATCAGTTTCTCGTTTCCGACTTTGAAATTAACGGTGTTCTGCGTCACGGCTCAATCTCGCTCGCTTCCTCGAAACTGGAAACCGAAATCTCACCGACTTCCAACTTGTGCTGGCACTGTTTGGGGCTTTCGTGGTCTCCTCTTCAACCAACGTTGACGGGCTCGTGCTGATAACTGGGATGACTAGATTCCCACATGTTTGCGCCAAGTGCTGGCCATGAGGGCATGGCCGGCTACCGACGGATGAATGCCGTCCCAGAGCCAGAACTCACTCGGCGCAGCCTTGGTTGCCTCGTCGAAGACCGACTGGAAGGGGACAAAGGTCAACTTCAATTCGTCGGCGATCATGGCGGCCACCTTGCGGTAGGGGTCAAACTCCGGCCAATCCCTCAGGGTAAAAGGCTCACAGAGCACCACATGCACGCCTGGGATTTCCTTTTGCGAGCGCAGAATCAGGTCGCGTAAGCCCTTCTCGTAGTCCTCGATGGTGCCCTTATACTTGTTTCCGAACGCAATGGTGTGCCAGAGGTCGTTGATGCCGACAAGGATGCTGAGAACGGACGGCTTGAGCTCGATCGCGTCGGCCTGCCAGCGCGCCGCGAGATCGGGGACCTTGTTGCCACTGATGCCGCGATTGTAGACCTGCAGGTCGAGGCCGGGATGAGCAAGAAACAGCTCGCCGGCGGCGATGGCCGCGTAGCCCTTACCGAGGGCATTGACATCGTTGGCCATTGGCCTGTCTTTTTTGCGTCCTTCATCGGTGACCGAATCGCCTTGGAACAGGATAACCGCACCTTTCTTGAGTTTGAGACCTTTGGAAAGTTGTTCCGATTCAGCCCCATTCACCGATGTGCCAGCACCGAGCGTACCTAAAGCGCCAAAGGAAACCGCACTGCTCAGCAGCTTGCGGCGGGAGATGAAGGAGGATCCGTTGCGAGGGCTCGTTTGGGTCTTTTTCATAAGGAACGTCAGCCTTGTAGGAAGAATCTGCCTCCCTGCCAAGCCCCTTAAAAGAGGGAATAATCGGGGAGATCACGTCATGGCTCGAGCTAAGCGGCGCAAAGACATGATATTGGGTGATGACGATTGGAGCTGCTTCAGCAGACTGGTTCACGACATTCACCTGAATCCGATGCGGGCTTTTTGGGTGAAACTTTCCTCATCTCACTCAAATCCAACACCCGGTTGCGCCACCATCCGCCCCACCGCCTGCCCGGTCGCAAAACAAGTTCCCATCACGCGGATGGACGCCTGAGCTTCGTGGTCGCAGGAAATGCAACGACCTGCGACATAGAGATCCTCCATCCCCGCCGCCTTCAGCGCCCCCGCTGGAATCCCCGCTGCCTTGCCATCCTCAGGATATCGCAGCTTCGGACCACGATTCGTCTCGCGCAGCTCAAGCGGCCAGGTCGCCAGCGCGACCTCATCGTCGAATCGACGCCCCGAAATCACATCGTCACCTGTTAGAACCGCCTGACCCAGATACCGGCGACTCTCCCTCACCCCGGCACGAGCCGGCCAGTGGGAAATGTAGGCCATTTTCCAGCCATCCTGCTTCTCTTTAAAGTACCTCAGCACCGCGTTCGTCACCATACGTCCCGTGTCTTCCAGCGCGGAAAGACAAGCCGGATCCGTCGGATCATAGTCGCCGATTTCCTCGCCTGAGAGATCCAACGTTCCAAAAATCTCACCCCTTCGTCCGCTTTCGCGAAAATGCATCCCCAGCGACGCCTTCGGCAAATCACCAGAGCGCACCCCTTCCACAATCCGACCACTCAAAGTCAGCCCCGCAAGCTCGCCCACCACGCCCTGAATCCCACTCACATAAGCCGGCCGTTGCAATCGATCCGCAGCCGCACGATCATCCTGGATCTCCAGCATCGCCGCACCCGCCGCATCGCCGCTCGCATCGATCACCGCCCCTGCTTCGATCTCACGAAGCTCTCCCCGGCACGCCAGCTTCGCCCGCCATCCGGGCTCCAGGGAAATCACTTCCGAGTGAAAAAGCACCGTCACCCCGCTTTCGCGCAGTATCTCATCGGCAATGCGTGCGAATTCTACCGGATGCTGCGGCAGCACCCACACGCGCCCCATTTTCACCGGCCCGCCACCCGTCGCTGTTTCCATCCGGTCCGCGATCTCTTCCGGCAGACCAGCATTCGCATGCCGCGCCTCATCGCCATCGATAAAATACAGCCCGCAAAAAGTATGCACCAAGGATGCCGTGCCCATTCCCCCCGCCATCCCATGGCGCTCGACCATGACCGTGCTGAGCCCCGCGCGCGATGCCGTTACCGCAGCCGCCAGTCCCGCGCTCCCACCACCGATCACCAACACATCCACCTTCATCGTCTCGCATTGATCGTTGCCGCCATGGCCACCGGCGTTCCCAAAGCCTCGCGACTCGCATCCACCACCCCGAGCGCCACCCCAAAACGCTCTTCGATCACCACGATCAACTGCATCACCGCCATCGAATCCAGCCCCGCTTCGAAAAGATCCACCTCCACCCCACATCCATCAGCCAACTCGAGAATTCCCTCCTCGCGCAGCATCTTCAGCACATCATCCGGATCACAGGCAACGGTCATCTGCCCGCAGCATCCATCCATCTGCGCCCCGGATCAAGACCCACCGTCCATTCTTCACCAAAGCTGGCAGATTGCATCAGCGAAGGAATCTGATTGGAACCTTTGATGCCGCCAATGCTCGGCCGCTATCGCCGACTCATCCGCTGGCATTCACTTCCACCCCAATTCCATGGATCACTCGCAGTTGCCAGCTTCGGCATGCTTGCCTGTGTTCTTTATCGCGCCACCCATTCATGGTGGACACCCATCATCTTCCACGCCGTCACCGACGGCATCATCACCGCAGCAAGTTGGCCGCTCGACAACGGACTCTATTCCGGTTTTTAAATCCTCCCGTGAACTCGTTTCCGCGTCTCCGGCTTGCATTCCCTCGTTCGATTGCGCAAGCTTTCCAAGAGGCTCGTCGAATGATAGACAGCGCATCAGAGGACCCGACAATCCTTGAGACCCGATGGCGAAAAGTTTTTCAAAAATCACCCAATCCCTTCGAGAACTCGGAGACACCGAGATCGGTGATTTGCGCTTCGCCGAGCTGCTCAACAAGGAAATCCATATCGGCAGCTCCTTGCGCAAGCTCGGCAACCTCAAGGTGATGGATTGGGACTTCAAGGACGCCATGCCCGGGGTTCACAAATTTGCCAATCAGGAGGTTCATTTCCCAGAAGTGATCGTCCGCGCCGCGCAGTACAAGGTTCTGGACTGGAATTTCCGGACAAGCTCACCATCGAAGGAAAATCCCCAATCAGACACGTCGAAGAAACACGCGCAAAGACGTTTGAGCCCACTAGAGATGCAGGAACTCATGGATCGCTTGCGCAGCTTCCTTCAATACATCGTCGTCAATCTGATCAGCCGCCCTGATCTCGCGGAAATCAGGATTCAGGAAATCGAAACCGGGATCCTGCGTTTCAGGCTTCTCGTCATCCAAAAGGATGTGAAAGACATCATCGGCCGGGACGGAGCCACCGCTTCATCCATCCGCAATCTCCTGAAGACCACCGCCGCGTCTGAGGGGGTCCACGCATTGCTTGAGATTCTTTCCCACGAGGAAGAACTGGCACAAAGCAGACGCGATTAGGAAGCCAAAGCAATCAGGAGATCCTTGCGTCTCCCCACAAATTGCTTCCCTTCCAGCGCTGTGGGACTAACCCGTTCCCGTGTCTTGGCTCGTGCTTTCCATCGCTTCGGCCCTGCTGCTTGGCTTCTACGATTACTTCAAGAAGCTCGCACTAAAAGACAACGACGTCACGCCCGTGCTCTTCGGAAGCGTCGCGGCATCAGCAGCCGTCTGGCTTCCCTTCGCGGTCTGGTCGGCGATCTCTCCCGACTCCCTTCCGCACGAGTTTTTCAATGTCTCGCAGATCAGCGGACGAGCCCATGCATTGCTTTTTGCCAAAGCCGCACTGGTCGGAGCTTCATGGCTCTGTGGCTACCATGGACTCAAGACACTTCCCCTTTCCATCGCCTCGCCAATCCGTGCCACCGGCCCTCTTTGGACCATCGGATTCGCGGTGTTGCTTTTCAGCGAATCGCCCAGTCCCCGTCAGTGGACCGGCATCGCGCTGATCCTTGGATCGTTCTTTGCCTTCACCTTCGTCGGCAAGCGGGAAGACATCCACTTTCATCGGGACAAGGGTGTCTTCCTCATGATCGGAGCCACTTTGCTTGGTGCCCTCTCCGCCCTTTACGACAAGTTCCTCCTCCAAAGCGAAGCGCTCGCACCTTCCGCCGTCCAAGCCTGGTTCACGATCTATCTCGTCGTCCTACTTGCACCCGGAATGATCATCGCCAGCCGATCGAAAAAACGCCGGACCTTCAAATGGCACCGGGCGATTCCCGTCATCGGGTTGACGCTACTCGCCGCCGACATCATCTACTTCATCGCCATCAGTCAGCCGGACGCACTCATCTCCCTGATCTCACCGGTTCGACGCAGCTCGGTGATCGTCTCCTTTCTGTTAGGCATCCTGATGTTCCGTGAACGTCACTTCGGCGCGAAGGCTATTTGCGTGATCGGCATTATTGCTGGAGTCATACTGCTGTCTTAGACAACCACAGCATGGCCCCGAAATACCTGTGGCGGAGCGCGCCTCGGCAGCCTAAATGATGCCGTCTCGCCCTGTCTTCACTTGTTTATACTCCTCGGCATTATATTTTCGGAATTCGAACCCCAGTAAGATATATCTTGGCCGACGGGGTCGTAGTCCTTTCCGATGATTATATTAGAGCTATCCGATCAAGATTGGGACGACATCGCGGATGAACTCGACAATCCTGAGATTGACCCCCGAATTTATCGCAAACTGATGGCAATTCGGATGCATGGATTAGGAGTTCCCCATGGAATGATTGCTGGCTCTCTCAATATTAGCAATGATACCGTGACAAATTATGTGAAGCTTTATCGGGACGAAGGCCTCGCCGGACTACTTGAGAATCGGCATTATAGGCCAACGAGTAGCATTGAGACGTTTCTCAAAAAGATCGAGCAGTCTTTCTCCGAAACACCGGTCGCCACGGCGAGCGAGGGCGCGGTGCGAATCGAGTCGATCTCGGGTATCCGTTTGTCCGATTCTCAAGCGCGGCGGATCATGGTCCGCCTTGGCATGAAGTTCCGCAAATGCGCTGCGGTTCCCGGGAAAGCTGACCCGCAGCTTCAGTTCAAGTTTCTCAATGACGAACTGCTTCCTCGTCTGGAAGAGGCGCAGCGCGGGGAACGCCGGGTTTTTTTCGTTGATGCCGCCCACTTCGTGCTGGGTGCGTTCCTCGGCATGATCTGGTCCTTTACACGGATCTTCGTGCCCAGCGGATGCGGGCGGCAGCGCTACAATATACTAGGAGCTGTGGAAACTCGTGACCACGACTTCGTGAGCATCAGGACCACTGGATCGGTCAACTCGGAGACGGTCTGCGAATTGCTCGGCAAGCTCGACGAAGCATATCCGGGAGAGGTGATTACCATGGTGATGGACAATGCCCGATACCAGAGAAACAAGAAGGTGTTTGCCGAGGCGGAACGGCTCGGAATCGAGTTGTTATTCCTGCCCTCGTATTCGCCGAATCTGAATCTAATCGAACGGGTGTGGCGATTAGTAAAAGCGAAGTGCTTGCGCAACCGTCACTTTAAGGACTTCACAAATTTCAGGGCGACGATTGATGAGTTTATTGATTCACTCGCTGCGGAGAACCGCTCTTCTTTGAAAAGCCTTGTGACACAGAATTTTCAAGTCTTTGAAAATCCGAAAATATAAAGCCGAGAAGTATATCTTAAAATCTGTGATGCGAAGGCCCTCTTCTCTCCCCACCTTTGCGAGGACAAGGCTGAATGGCCCGCTGAAATCGGGATCGGAATAATGAACGGTGCCGTTGACCGATACCGATTCTCCTTGGTCATTGAACACGACTTCATCATAGGTCTCGTCTGTTCCTTCCTTCCTTTTCGATGCGACCTCTAGCACCTTCTTGAACTCATTGAAGGGCACCTGGTGTTCGAAGTTCATCTTGCCGTCCGACTGCA
>CAZVMS010000208.1:0-4406 GCA_964628795.1 uncultured Haloferula sp.
CGCCGCCGCCCGGAGCCACTGTGTCAAAACCGCGTGTCGTGTCCTCCCTCCATATAATCGCGGGCTTTTTCACGACTTCACCGCATTTTCAGCAGCCATCATGCCGAACACTTCTGGGTCATCCTCGACCTTCTTGACAAGGCGGTAGTAACTCTCCACCGGTGTGTAGCAGCGCAACACATCGAGGATGAAGCCTTCCTGAACCGCCTGCTTCATCGTGTAGCTGTTGAACGGCCGGTGCTTGATTTTTCCCTCGGCGTCCGGCGGCAGTGGAATGCCGAACATCTCCAGTGTCTTCGGTTTCGGTGTGGCGGTGAAGGCAAAGTAGCTGGCGTTCGACAACAGCCGACGGGCCTTGATGCGCTTTTCGAGCACATCGTTGACGATGTCCTCGGGGTCTTTTTCTCCCAGCCCGACGTTCATCGAAGAAGTGTTTTTCCCTCCCTGGCTGCTGTGGGCCTCGTCGATGATGATCGCGAAGTTCTTCCCGGTGCCTTCGCCCTCCAGTTCGTCGCAGATCACGGGAAATTTCTGCACCGTGGTGATGATGATCTTCCTGCCTTCCGCGATAAAGCGGCGCAGGTCGCCGGATTTCTTGGCGTGACCGACTGTGGCCCGCACCTGCATGAACTGCTTCACGGTTTTCTGAAGCTGGTCGTCGAGGATGCGGCGGTCAGTGACGACGATGACGGAATCAAAGATTTCGGATGTGTCCGACGGCTTGGATTTCAAACCGACCAACTGATGCGACAGCCAGGCGATGGAGTTCGATTTGCCGCTGCCGGCCGATTGCTGAATGAGGTAGCGCTTTCCGACCCCGTGCTCTTTCGCGTCCGCAAGTAGCTCGCGCACGCAACCGAGTTGATGGAAGCGAGGGAAAATCTGCTTCAGCTTCTTTTTTCCGGTCTTCGGGTGCTTCTCTTCGATGATCTGGGCGTAGTTCTCCAGAATGTTGGTGAGGCTGGCAGGCGTGAGCACTTCCTTCCAGAGGTAGTCGGTTTTCAGACCGTGCGGATTCGGTGGGTTGCCCGCGCCGTCGTTCCAACCTTGGTTGAATGGCAGGAACCAGGATGCCTTGCCCTTGAGTTCCGTGCACATCCGGACCTCTGCATCATCGACGGCGAAATGCACGGCGCAGCGCCCGAACTGGAAGAGCTTCTCGCGAGGGTCACGGTCACGGCGGTATTGCTCCACGGCGTCCTCGACGGTCTGCTTGGTGAGACTGTTCTTCAGCTCGAAGGTGATCAGCGGCAGACCGTTGATGAAGGCGCAGAGATCGAGCGCCCGGCGTGTCTCGTCCTGGCTGTAGCGGAGTTGGCGGGAGATGCTGAAGCGGTTTTGGGCGAATTTCGCTGCGGCGGTCTCGTTGCCGGGTGATGGCGTGCCGTAGAAGAGATCAAAATGGAGCGGGCCATGGTCGATACCCCGGCGGAGCACGTCGATCACACCGCGCTTGCCGATTTCCGAGCTGATCCGGGCGAGGAACTTCTGGCGGGCGATGTCCTTGGTATCCCGATAATTACCGATACCGGTTTTCTTCAGCGTGTCTGCTTGCGTCGCTTGCAAGAAGGCAAAGAGCTGCACCACATCGATGGCATTCGCACGGTCGTAGTCGTTTGGCCGACTGGCAATCCATCCGCTGACTCCGGCCTTGCCTGCCGCGATCTGATCCGGCGATTCCTGAATGCCTGATGCTCCATCCTGCGGAAAACCATCCTCGCCGGTCATGTGGCGCATGATGAGCGTTTCGAGGCCTTTTTCGGTGGTGTCGGTTGGCATGGGACATGGGGTTTTGGGTCAACTTGCCAGCCCGAACATAGGGCGCAACTTCCCTGAGCCGATCAGGGGCTTCATGACCGTGTAATCATTCGACTCAAACCGGACACGGCCTGCAGGGATGGCGGGGCTGATCCGGAGCTTCTCGGCGAATGCCACCACGTTCGCCGCCGGGGTATTGCGGCGCAACTTTGCCGCCCTCCAGAGCTCCCGTGGGATCAATGCTTCCGATGCCAGCTCATCCGCTTCCCTCTCGCGACGGTCCTTGGTGGCCTTCGTGATGTCGTCGAAAAACACATCCACGTCACCTTTGTCCAGATGCAGCGCCACGTGGGCCAGCTCGTGGAACAAAGTGAACCAGAAATTGTCGAGCCGGTCGTGGCGCAGCGTCAGTCCGACCACAGGAGCACCGGAGGGCAGCTTCATGGCCGCGCCATCGAGGTGGGTGTGGGGCAGGTGGCGTTCCAGCACCAGATGAATGCCAGCCTTGCCGAGGAACTCCTTGGCAAGGCACGGGCCGGATTCCAGATAGCTGAGCTTTGCGAGTTCTCGTAAAAAACCGATTTCCACCGTGCCGGGGCGATAGGCAGGCAGATCTTGTTCGAGAGCGAGGGTGGCCACGCGGATTCTCCATGCGGTGAGGGCGTTGGGATCGTCCTTGCCACCATCACGCACGTGCTGACGGTTCAGGGCGGGTGCCAGGGATGTTTCGCCGAGAGGTTCCATGAAGCGCCCGAGCAATTCTTCAAGCTGTTGCTTTGCTTCCACCACCGTCCCGGAGAATCCGGAAAACCAGCGGCGCTTCACCATTTCCGCAATCGGGAACCGCCTCCCCTGTTGCAGGATTTCATCCGACGGCAGCTCCGCTCCAGGCTCCTGCAAGAGAACCTCTGCCGGAATCCCCAGTTCATTCACCAGCTTGCGGATCATCGCGAGGCTGAGCGGGCGTTTGCCGGACAGGACTTCGGAAACCCGCGGGGCGCTGCCGATGTAGGGCACCAGATCCTTGGGTTTGAGTCCTTGCTGATCCATGCGGAACTTGATCGCCTCAATGGGATCGGGCAGGTCGATCGGGTAGGCCTTTTGCTCATACATCTCGATCAACGCGGTCAGCAACTCCGCCTCATCGCCCTCAGGGGTTCCGGACTCGGCATCGAAGATTTCCTCCAGCCGTGCCAAGGCGGCCTCGTTCTCTTCTTCGGTTTTGATGAGCTTGATTTTCATTAGATTTCCTCCGCGTTGATTTTGCTGTATTCAGCGTGGGTGCCGACGAAGCGGATGAACACGCGTCCTGAGTTGTAGTGGATTTTGACGATGAGCCGGTAGTGGTTGCCTTTGATGTCGAACACCACCCGATTGCCCGGAAGGCAGTCCGCGCTGCGGTGGCAGGCCTTGATTTCTGAAAACGACTTCCATGATGCCTTGCAGGCCTCGCGATACCACGCGCGAAGTGCCTGCTCGGATGCGGCGTGTTGCTGCCAGAACTCGCGGAGCTTCTTGAGTGAGACGACGTGCATGGATCGTTGTTCCCGGTTTTCTTGTCAATAAAAAGTTCCCTAATGGGGAAGTTTCTACTCCTCCACCTCCTCCCCTTCGGATTCTTCCTCGGGGATTTCGGGATCGGCCATCGGCTCTTCTTCCTCTTCCTCCGGCAGTTGGGCGGCTGCGGCGCGGACGTCGAGCTTGCCGGTCACCACGTCCGCCGTCAGGCGGGTGCGGTATTCGCGCAAGAGGGTGATCTCGCGCTCGTAGCGAGCGGTGGCGGTGGTGAACCTTGCTAATTCTGCATCCAGTTTTTTGGCAATTTCGGTGGCTTCAGAAAGCGGCGGTATGGCAAAAACAAAACTCTTCAACTCAGACAGCGGGAGATTGTTTGCCATTCCGTCAGCGCCGCTGATTGCTTGTTCAACTTGCTGCCTGTAGTAAACGCCGTTCATCGCATAGACCATGAAGTCGGCATCGACTGAAGGATCAATGACGGCACGAAAAGTCTTGTCGGATAGAATCAATTTGTAATCGAGGGCTTTTACTTTACCCACTGAACCTACCAGTTTGGGTGAACCACAAGCGCGGGAAATGAGAACGTCACCCACTTTCACGGCGATGCCGGGATCAATTACAAATTCTTTGCTGAGCTGTTTGTGTTCCGTCTGACGAAACACACCGTGATTGACGCAGCCTGATTTTAGAACACCCCAAGTATCACCTTCAGCCAGAAATCCTGTCGCTTGCGGACTCACTCCTTGTTCGATTCTACGGGTAAGAGTGCGAAGCCGTCTCACCTCCCAATGCGCTGGAACCTCCCCCAGCCATGGAATCCCTGAGTCCTTGAGTTTGACGTTGGGGTCGAGGCCGCGGGTGACGGCGCGGTGGATGATGGCCTGCTTCTGCTCGTTGAGCAGCCCGATGAGCTTGCGCTTGGCGCGGATAAAGCCGTCGATCTTCCGGTTCGCGTGGTCCAGAAATCGCACGATGGCGAGTTGCTCTTCCTCGCTAGACCCTATTCGAAAAGCCGCTGACCGACCGAAAACACGTCGCAGCCTGCGTATGAATCATTCATTGAAAATAAAATAAATACCTTGAAAAGGTGTGACGCAACATGTTGTAATTCAATAACTTAATTTCACTCA
>CAZVMS010000209.1:0-30322 GCA_964628795.1 uncultured Haloferula sp.
CAAGCAACTCCGCCAAGACGGAAGCGAACCTGTCCGCGCAAGGTCCGACAACCAGTTAGTAGCTGGCCACGACTTATTACAAATGATTCCCGTGAAGGAGATTATGAATTCGAGATCATCAGCTTTCCCTAAAGGCATTGAGCCTAGTCTGAAAAATGAAGATCCTCGCCCTCCTTCTCTTTCTCGCGACCGATCTCATGGCGGACAATTGCCGCGTCCTCGTCGATGGTGCCGGCTGCCGAACCCGCCAACTGGCCATGCAGCGAATCTGGGAGGAACTCCCAAATGTGAAGGAGGTGGAGATTCTCTCACGAGAAAAGGCCCCAGCTCTGAACCAACGCTACTTCATCATTCGCTGCGAAGGCAGTGCCCCCACCAAAAATGAGCTCATCACGGCGCTCGGCAGACGCGCCAAGCACTACATCGTTTTGTCCGTAGAGCCGATCCCATCAGGGACTCCCGAGACGAACTGAGTCCCATCACATTCATTCGCTCCAATCCCTCGACCACTCTCGCGAGAGCTCAAAACTCGCAGGCGTCCACGTCAGTAGCTCGCTCCTACTATCTTCAGGGTCTTTTGTCTCCTTGATGGAACCAGCATCGATGTAACGGATAATCATCCGACTCACCGTCCACCGGGAAATACCACTGGATTTGACAATCTCGCTCACCGTCACCGGAGCCCCCAAACACACCCCCTTCACCACTTCAGTCAAAACGATCAGTTCGGCCAGAGAAGTTGTCAAAGGAAGGTGCCTCGCCAGGGCCGCATAACACTTGGCGGCGTGCTCAACCGCCCGACGCTCGTCAGATAAGCCGGAAAAATGAAGCCGTCGCACTTTCCGACCAAGATCTCTCATTCCTCGTTCGACATTCCTCGCTCAGCGTCAGACATTTGCCCCATGCCCAGCGCCGCTCTCGACCTCAAAGAAGCGATTCTCCAGCTCAAAAAGGAGAAAAACGCCGTCATCCTCGCCCACAACTACCAAACCGGCGACATCCAGGACATCGCGGACTACGTCGGCGACTCCCTCGGCCTCGCCTACCAGGCCAAGGATACCGATGCCGACGTGATCTGCTTCTGCGGCGTCCACTTCATGGCCGAAACGGCAAAAATCGTAAACCCCTCGAAAACCGTCGTCCTCCCTGACAAAGACGCCGGCTGCTCGCTCGAACAAAGCTGCCCTGGCCCCGAGCTCGAAGCTTTTCTCCAAGCAAACGCCGAGAAGAACTACTATGTCATCGCCTACATCAACTGCTCGGCCCACGTGAAGGCCCTGTGCGACGTCATCTGCACCTCGGGAAACGCCGTCAAGATCGTCGAAAAAGCTCCCGCTGATCGGCCCATTCTCTTCGTTCCCGATGAAAATCT
Source organism: uncultured Haloferula sp. (assembly GCA_964628795.1). GTDB lineage: Bacteria > Verrucomicrobiota > Verrucomicrobiia > Verrucomicrobiales > Akkermansiaceae > Haloferula. The sequence goes on from CAZVMS010000209.1 coordinate 1,373, forward strand.
CGGTGCCTGGGTTATGGAGCAGACCGGCCGGAAAATGGACCTCTGGAAAGGCAACTGCTACGTCCACGTCGAGTTCACCCGCGAGTCGATTAACAAGATCAAAGCCGAGTATCCCGACGCCCTCGTCGTCGCCCACCCCGAGTGTACCCAGGCGGTTCGACTCCTCGCCGATGAAGTTTGCTCGACCGAAAAAATGGTCAGCTACTGCAAGGAAGCTCCGGTAAAGAACATCATCGTCGTCACCGAAAGCGGCATGCTCAACCGCCTCCGCAAGGAAGCCCCGGACAAGAACCTCATCGCCGGTCCCACCGACCGCTGTGCCTGCGCCGACTGCCGCTACATGAAGATGAATACCCTCGAAAAGCTTTACAACTGCCTCCTCAACCTGAGCCCCCAAGTCGAGCTCCCCGAGGACATCCGACAGCGTGCCGAAACCCCGCTGCTGAGAATGCTGGAGCAGTCGAAGTAATGGGTTTCCATGGATTGTTGCTGCCGTTCTAGCCTGCGAATGTCATTTCCATGCTTACTTCCCAAGCAGAACGCTACCCTTTCCACTTCCCGAGATCTACTTCGACCCGCCCACGCTCAGGTGGATGGAAGCGTCATGAATGGGGCCTTCGGGGAACACCGTCTGCAATTCTTTGGCAAGCCGCTCGGCGGCCCCGGCGTTCCCTTCTGCAGCAAGATGCCCAGCGGCAATCAGCGCAGCGTGACCCGCGTCCGACTTCAGGGGCTCCTTGCCCTTGGCGATGATCGGTCCAAGCACGTCCGCAGCTTCCTCGCTACCGATCATGCCAAGCGAAGCGATCGCTTCGGCCTGCACCCCGTGAGTTTCATCCGCAGCGAGTTTCCCGAGTGCCGGCACCGCCTTCTTTTCGCGCCGGACTCCGAGGGAGTGAATGACGCCCGCAAGCTGGCGACCTTTGAGATTCGACAGAGCTTCAAGCAAGGCTTGGGAGGCAGCGGGATCTTCGATCACCTCTAGCCCGCTCCGAGCATAGTCGGAGAGATGCTTATCACTGAGGAGTGCTGCGAGCGGCCCGATCGACTTGGGCCCCGCGACATAGACGATTTTTTGACAGGCAACCGCTTTGGCGTGCATGGAAGCGCCGGACGCGAGAATTTCGAGTTGGGATGCCTCGGTCGGAATGGAGGATGAGCTCATGATTTCAAATGATGTTAAATCGTTCAGGCCGTCCATGGCGCACGCAGCGCGCGGCGAATCATGCGATTGGCTTCGGCGTCGTCGATGAACGTCTCACCGACAGGATCAAAGCGGACTTTACGCCCCACCCGCCAGGCGATGGATGCGGCATGGGAAACGATGTGACCATAGCGGGTAACATCCGCGTTGGCCGCAGGCTGCTTCCGAGATTTGACGCAGTCCAGGAAGTCTCGAACATGCTTGGTAGGGTCGGTTCCGGAAAGACCACCTCTTGGGAAATCCTTGACGAGTGTCTTGGGGTTGGAAGCAATCCCGCCTGAATCGGCAGCCTCGACCCATCCTTCATCGCCTTCAAAACGGATCGGGCAGGTCCCGGGCACCACCCAATCGCCCTCGCCTTTGAAGCCGGCAAGACGCATCACCAACTTGATGCCGCTCGCATACTTGGCCTGAATGGTATTGTCATCGATCGCCTCATACTCGACTGGAGCCGTGCCATCCGCGCCAGCAGCCAACTGGCAGAGATCAATGGTGTGAGCGCCCCATTCAGGCAGCGTGGCTCCTCCATTGAAATCATAGTAACCGCGCCAACGGCCTTGGACGTATTTCTCGTTATACGGCCGCCAAGGAGCCGGCCCAAGCCAAGCGTCCCAATTCACCTCTTCACTGGCCGGCAGCGGTTCCTCAGGGAGCCATGAAAAGTCTTCCCGGAGAGCCAAAATGCCAGCATGCACGGTATGGATCCTGCCAAGCTTGCCAGTCGTGGCCAAGTCGCATGCATAGCGGAAATTCTCGACGTTTCTCCGTTGGGTGCCCGCTTGGAAGACACGCTGGTAACGCTTCACCGTATCGGCGAGATCCTGAGTCTCACCAATCGTCATGCTGCAAGGTTTCTCACAGTAGATGTCCTTCCCGGCCTTCGCCGCTCGCATCGATGCAAGCGCGTGCCAGTGGTCACCGGTGCAGATCAAAGTGGCATCAATGTCGTCGCGCGCGAGCAACTCGTCCATATCGCGATACTTCACGCAATCATCGCGGTCATACGCTCGCAGCACCATGCGCCGAACCGTCTCGCGACGGCTTTCCTGCACATCTGCAATGGCAACAAACTGGACATCCTTCTCCTTCAGGAAGCAAGAGAGCACCTGCCGTCCACGAGGCCCGATCCCGATGGCTCCTATCACGATCCGATTGCTCGGAGCGACATGACCATCCCGACCCAGCGCAGATGCTGGAATAAACGTGGGAATGCCGAAAGTCAGCGCGGTGGTTTTGAGAAACTGGCGACGATTGGTGGAGATTTTCATCATTCGAAGGAGCTGGACATGAATGGAACCGTGTCAGGATGGTGCTACGCAGTGAACCGCCTAAATAATACAAAATAATAGAAATTCCTCGCAACTGATCCGGAAGGGCGAGTCGTCAAATCATTGATGCAAAGTGGTCATTTACAAATCCGCTACCAGCCCCCTGGCGAGTGGCCGATCGTGGAGCATCAGGAGGCTTGACTACCCCGCCGTGCCGAAGAGGCGGTCGCCGGCATCGCCGAGGCCGGGGAGGATGTAGCCTTTTTCGTTGAGGCAGCGATCGATGGCGGCGGTGAAGATCGGGACGTCCGGTATGGCGTCTTCGAACGTCTGGATGCCTTCCGGAGCAGCGACGAGGCAGACGAAGCGGAGGTGCTTTGCCCCGGCTTGTTTGAGGTTCCGGATGGCTTCGATGGCGGAACCGCCGGTGGCGAGCATGGGGTCGAGCAGGATCACTTCGCAGTCGGCCAGATTCGGCGGGACCTTCATGTAGTAAGGCTCGGGGAGCAGAGTCTGCTCATTGCGGGCGAGTCCGATGTGGGCGACGGAGGCCTGGGGGAGGAGGTCAAAAAAGCCGTCGAGGAAACCGAGACCGGCCCGCAGGATGGGGGTGAGGACGATGCCGCGCTCGGAGGAAACGCCCGTGGTGATTTCAAGCGGGGTCTCGCATGGGACGGGTCGGGTGCCGAAATCCGCGGTGACGGCGGGGACCATCAGGGAGGCAATCCGGCGGAGGTGCTGGCGAAAAGCGGTTCCGGGGCAGCTTCGGTTGCGCAGTTCGGTCAGTTCTATCTGGATGAGCGGGTGGTCGACGACGTGGAGCATGCTTCTTCAAAGCATTGATCAAGCCGGTTTCCAATCATCAAAGGAGCGTGGAGTTGGAGTGAGGGGATAGCCTCGGAGGATTCCCGACCGGGCAAGGGGCGAGAAGTCCGGGCTTGTGTCGGGCGCTTGGTCCATCGATGGCCGGTGCCGTGCGAGGTTCCAGCGATGCGCTAGAGGTGATACGCGAGCAGGCGGTGATGCTGGGGCTCATCGTTTTTATGAGCGCGATCTTCGGTTGGCAGGTGATCGTCGGCGACGATGGTTATTGGTCCTACATGCTTGTCCCGGCCGATCTCATCAAGGCATGGGATGAGGCCTTGGCGGGCGACTTCCAGTGGCGGGAGTTCGTGCCGCTTTTGAGTGCCGCGTTTCTTCATGGAGTAGTGCTTTGTTTTAGAAAGAGTTGCGGCCTTAGGGCCGTTTTCAAGGCATGAAAATCTGCTGGTTAGGACTTGCTCTATTGGCTCAAGCACCGTTGGCAGCTACCCCGATTGAAATAAGGCCGCTGCCAGTGGAACGACCTTGGTTTCTGCCGGGTGGTGAGAGTGGGGCGGCGCTGGCACCGGGTGAGTCGGTGGCCGTAGCGGTTGAAGTGCCCAGCCTCTCCGTCAAGGATGCAAACCTGCCGGGCGCGTGGCGCGGGATTCTCTCCGTGGACCTCTATGGCACGACCGGCTCCGGTGAGGGCAAGGTCGCTTTGGAAGCCATCGATCCTGCCTCGGGTGAGGCTTTTGCAAAGGGTGAGCTTCAGGTCTCGGGTCAGGCTCCGCGAGCCGCTTGGGCTCCGATTTCTTCTTCGGAGCAGGGGGGCGCAGAGGTTGCGAAGTTGTTCGATGGGGACAAATCCACGGACTGGCACTCGCGCTACGGAGCGAATCAGCCGAAGCCTCCTCATTGGGTCGGAGTGGAATTTGGTTCACCGCAAGTCATCGAAGGCGTGCGATATTTGCCGCGTCAGAGTGGTTTCACGAACGGAGTGGCGAAGGAGTATCGCGTGGAAGTGCGGCGCGCCGGGAAGTCCGAGTGGGAAGTCATGGAGGAGGGCACGAGTGATCGTCGGAGGATCGCAGAAAACCGGGAGTCGATCGACCTGCGCTTCGATGCCCCTGCCAAGGTTGAGGCATTTCGTTTCGTGGTGGTGAGTGACTGGAGCGGTGGCGGGTTTGGCACGGCGGCGGAGCTTTCGGCCATCGGGCTTGAGTTGCCCGCGCGAGAGGAGGCGGTGCAGGCGATGAATCGAGTGTGGCTGGAGGTCCCTGCCGATCAGTTAGGAAAACTCACGGAGAAGCGCTTTCAGCTGTGTCTCAAGGCAAGCGATGGGGAAAGCGTCGTCGCCGGGACCCCGCGGTTCTGTCGCATTCATGAAGCGCCGACGGAAAAGCTGTTGGGGCGTTCCAATGGGGGGACTGGTCCGGACAAGCTGGGAGCAGGCCAGCTCGGATTTGACGGAATGACCGAGCATCAGCAAACGGTGCTCTCAGTGATGAGGTTGCGCCAAGGTGGCCCAGCCGATAAGGCCGGTTTGCGGGTGGGGGATGCGATCGTCTCCGTCTCGGGCATGCCGCTGCCGGTGAACGATCTGAATCCTGGATGGACTTGGTTTCATCAAAGCCACGAAGCGGTGTTGGGCCACGCGGCGGAGGATGCTCTAACAAGTGGTAAGACGACTTTGGAGCTTGGGGTGCTGCGCGATGGTGCGGTGACGAATTTGGTGATGAAGCTCCCGCGGATGAAGGCGTTTACTACCATGGACCCAGCGAATGACCCGCAAGCGGCGGTTCTTTTGGAGGATATGCTTGAGTGGGTGCGTGAGAATCAGCAGCCGGACGGGTCCTGGTCTGGTGACGTGAAGCGCACGACGCTTGCTTCCCTGGCGCTGATGGCCACCGGCAAGAAGAAGGATCTGAATCAGGTAAAGAAGGCGATTGATTGGGGCATGGCGAAATACCCGACTCCCGAAAAGCATGGGAATCTTGGTTTTTGGTCAGGTGCCTACATGGGGATTCTTTACAGTGAGTGGCATCTGCGCACCGGCGATAAGCGGGTGTTGGATGCTTTGGATGCGATGCGGGATTGGGCCTTTAACGGGCAGCATAACAGCAAGTGGGATGTTCCTGCGCTTGGCCATGGTCCGGACGGCTTGCCTTATGATCAAAAGGCGCTGGTGGCTCCTGCCTGCCACCTGCTGGTGTTCGAGGCGCTGGCTCAGCGTTGCGGCATGAAATCGAAGCTTTGGGAACTCTTGATGCCCTACATGGAGATGGCGTGGTCGGATCCCAGGGAAGGTGGACACGGGGCGATGGGGTACAATCGGTCCTACAAGGATCTCGATGAGTTCTGGTCACGTAGCGGTCTGTTCGCCATGGCGGCGCACCTGCGTGGGGAGCGTCAGGACATGGAGGACGCGATGATGCAGATCATGCAGGAAAGGCGCAGTTGGATTCGGAATAGCCATGCTTATGGTGAGCCAGGTGGAGGGCTCGGCCTGCTCGGGATGAATCTCTGCGCACCCAAGCGCTATCAGGAGGTCATCAAGGATTATGCCTGGTGGTTTTCGATGGCGTGGGAACCTGGCTACGGCCTGCATTTCACCACCCCCCACATGGGTGCTCCCTACATGGGCGAAGACGATCTCATGAATGTCGTTTACGCCCTCGTCCTGCAGGGGCCGAAGCGATCACTCCACCTTACTGGATTGGAAACGAAATGAAGGGAACTCATCCGGAGTCGGCCCGAAACGTCGTCTTTGATGAAATAACCATGGATTTGGGACGTTTAGCCCAGGGTGGTTTGCCGGGCGGTGATGGGCATCCGGACTTTCCTCCAGCGTAACACTTCAAAATCTATGTCAAAGCGAGCGATGAAAGCAAAGAGAACAGGAGCGATTCTGAAGGTGCTGGTCGCAATGACGATCGGAGCATCGGGCGTTTCGGCGAAGACGAAAGAACCGCAGCAGGTGCCGCTCACCGAGGTCGGTAAGCAGCTTGAGGACGTGTATGCGAATCAACTGGAGTCTTTGAAAAAGGAGATTTCGAAGGAGTTGACCGCAGTGGATGAGCGAAGGAAGTCGGCTTACCTGAAGGCCCGCGAAGAGGAAACCGCTGCGGAAGTGAGAGTCGAGGCAGCGAAGAAGCGCCAAGGTGAGATCGGAAGAGCCAAGGCTTTGGTGGCGCATGCCAAGGGCAAGTGGATCGGTGGTGCGGACAAGGGCATCTCAGCGGCAAAAGCGAAGCTCAAAAAGGCGACCAACGACGCGGAGCGCAAGGCGGCGGAGGAAGAACTGCTCAAATGGCAGAAGAATCGGGAAGACGGAGTCGAGGCTTTGAAGGAACGCCAGGCGGCGCTCGACAAGGCTCTGCGTGATGCTTCCAAGATTGAGAAGGAACAAAAGAATGCCGAGAAGGCTCTGGTTCAGGCCAGGGCCCGGACAGTGGATGCCATCAAGAATCTCGGTCTTACGGCCCTTCTTTCCAGTGACAAGCTTGATGCGAAACTGGCGGGATACATGATCCTCAAAGAAGCCACGCCAAGTGGTTTGGCGGCCTTTGCCCAGCAGGGTGAAGTGCAGCAGGAACTCGTCCAGATGCTGTTTAGTGATGAGAAAATGCTGCTGCAGATCGCCGTCGCGGATGGGGCGAGGGAAGGCCAGTATGGAAAGGCCATGGAAATCTACTGCGCGATCTTGAAAGCGAGTAGCAAGGCAAGCGAGGGCGCGTTGAATCGCCTGGCACTGGCCGTCAGCCTGGAACATGCGGTGCCCGTCAAGCAACGCAACGCGGTGGGCGCTACCGCTGCGCTGGCGACCGTTGATCCGGTGAAACGATACCTGCACTTTGAAAAGGCCTTCATCGACGGTGAACTTGATCCCTCCTTCAAGCATCTGAGCGTCTGGGATTACCGCATGGTGATCGATGGCGAAGAGCCGGACGAGATTCTCACCTGGGGCCGCGAAATGCTCCGGAACTACCGCCCCGACCAGGTCTCCAAGCCCGACGATCGATGGCGTTACGTGGAAATCGTTCGAAGCGATATCCGCTACGGCTCGCAGGACAACCAGTACGACGAGGACGAGCTGCATTTCTTCCAGAATATCCTCAAGAACGGCGGTATTTGCGGGCGTCGTGCCTTCTTCGGTCGCTTTATCCTGCGTGCTTTTGGTGTGCCGACCACGGCCCGCCCGCAGACTGGCCATGCCGCCCTCGTCCGCCGGACGAGTGAAGGCTGGGTTCCCTGTCTGGGTGCCGGATGGGGCAGTGGCTGGACCAAGACTCGCTACGACAAAGATCTCGATTTCCTGGCGAACACGCAGGCGAGGGCCACCGGTGAGGCGTTCATGCAGGTTAAGCGGGCCCAGTGGATCGGCGACCTTATGGGTGAGCCGCGCATCTTTGGATTCCTTTCCGGAAGTCCCGGCTTCTGGTATGGCGTCTCACTCTACACGCAGGCCAAGATCATTGAAGCGGCCAAATCGAAGACGCTCGACGCGGTGGGTCAGGACATTGCCGAGGCGAATGAAACGAAAGAAAAGATCGAGATCACCAAGGTCACGATCACTGATGAGGAGCGGGAAATCCATGTCGATGCCAAGGGCGTGATCACGATTCCCGCCGCTGCCACCAGCCGACCTAACAAGAGCACCGGCAAGATCATTTTCATGGACAGCGTTCTCGGCGGAAAGCAGCTGCATTACAGTCGTGGTGGCGGAAAGCAGAGCTTCGAGTATATCTTCGATGCCCCGACAGCAGGGCGGTATGTGATCACCGCACGAGTCGTCACTCCAAGTTGGCAGCAGAGCTTGCTGGTCACCACGAATGGTAAAAGCCAGCCGGTCGAGATCGCCTTGCCGTTCACCGTCGGCATGTGGGACGAAACGGCTCCGGTTGAAATTGAACTGGCGAAAGGGCAGAACGTGCTTCACTTCGAGCATAAGAGCGAAGGCTACGAAAAGGGATTTTCCATCAGGGATTTCACCTTGGTCCCTGTATCTAACCGATGAGGTCTTCAGGGCTTTTGTGCGAATGCCTCCCGCCCCGATGGATCAGGGCTGATAGTAGCGGCCGAGGATTTCGAGAATCTTCGATCTTAGCTCCTCTCCATTGATCATGCCATGATGCCGCCAAACGATGCTTCCCTCCTGATCGACAAGCACGCTGTGCGGGATCGGTCCGGGCCATTCCGGATCGAGAGCAGCGACGAGCTCGTCCTGATTCGCGCCAGCAAAGAGGTAGTTGTTCGTCGCGCGGCCTTCGGCCTTGAGGGAGGCTTTGAGGCGATCGGGAAGCGAGGCGTGATTCCTTTCAAGAAAGGCCTTTGCTTTGCCGATGTCCTGCGGATGGTCGAGGCTGATGGTGATCAACTCGAACTGTCGCGTGCCGAACTTCCTGGCGGTTTTCACGAGTTCGGGGAATTCCTGAACGCAGGGTGCGCAACTGGTTGACCAGACGTTGATGAGGCGGAGCTTCGGGGTGCCGTTCTTGCGCAGCTTGGCGACGCCGACGGCATCGATGACTTCCACTTCGACAGGCTTTTGCTTCCACTGGGCGATTTCCTTGCCGACGCTTGCCTTCTTTTCCAGCCACTTGGTCGAGCAGCCGTGCGGGCGGGTTTCGGCGAGTGGCACGGGTTTTCCATCGAGCAGGGCTCCGATGGCATCGCGGGCGGCGGAGCGTTTCACGCTGGCCGGATCGGCGAAGCGTGAGTCATCGAGTTCGCCTTTGTAGCAAAGCTTGCGATTGGCATCGAAGACGAAGATGTGAGGTGTCGCGAGACAGCCGTAGGCCTTGGCTGTGCGCTGCGTGTCGCCGTCGTTGAGGTAGGGGAAGTTGAATGCCTGCTCCTTGGCGTGGAGGATCATCTCGTCGTAGCTGTCGTTGTATTTTGAGTAACCCAGCTCATCCGCCCGCAGGCCGTCCGGGCTGTTAGGGTTGATCGCCACCAGCGACACGCCGCGGTCTGAAAAGTCAGTGACGAGTTTCTTCAGTCGGCCTTCGGCGGCTTGAGAGTCCGGACAGTGATTGGAGATAAACGCGATGACGAGAAGCTTCGCGGCTTTGTAGTCGTCGAGCGTGTGGCTTTCGCCGTCGATCCCTTGAAGGGTGAAGTCCGGTGCGCGATCGCCGATCGACAGAGTTTGAAGGCCCGGAATGACCTGCGCGGGATTGGCGGCAAGCATTCCAAGCGCGGAAAACAGGCCGCCGATCATGAGAAGAATACGATTCATAAATGGGGTCATGCAGGAAGGGATTGTGACATGAGCTTCAAGGAAGCGCATCAGCCGGGTGTTATTTCATTTCCTTGATCCTGAAGTTTTTCCAAGCCACGGAGTAGGGCCCCGTGCCTTTCTTGATGCCGTGCACCTGAAGGCCGATATGACCCTTTGGATGGGTCTTGAAAATCTCCTGATCAGTCAGGTCGGAAACCATATCCCCGTTGATCCATGTCTTGATATTCGGCCCCTTGGCGACGATGCAGAAATGATTCCACTCACCGTCCTTCATCTTCTTATGAGGTAGCAACTTGTCCTTCGGGGTCAGCCAACCGCAGCCGGTGGCTTCACCATAAATGTATCCGGCTTCGGCTCCGTTCTTTCCGCTCGCCTCGATCTCGACCTGCGGGCCGAACAGACGTCCGCCGAATTTGTCCTTGTCCAGATCCTTTAGCATCGAGCGGATCTGCACTCCTGAATTCAGGGCGTCGTCCACCTTCACATCGAATTCGAGCTCGAAATCACCGTATTGCTTGTCGGTGATGAGGAACGTGTTGGGGGAGCCTTCGACGGTGGTTCCCACGATCGTTCCACCTTCGACCTTGTAGCTGGCCTTGCCGCTCTTGATGGAGAAGCCAGACAGGTCCTTGCCATTGAAAAGGGGTTCCCAACCCGCTTCGTCGGCGATGACAGTGGAGGGGATGGCGATTGCGGCAATGCATGCCGCCAGAATGCTGGTGTTTCGAATGGTCATGGTCATGAGGTTTTCCGGCTGATCAGCCGCTTTTAAAGGCTACGGCTTTCACCTGTGATTCTTGCACGCTCGACGATCAATTCCGTCTTCTTTGTTGCTCCTTTCAATCCTTCTGATGCCACGAAGGATCGGTGATGGAGCCGACCGATGCTTGTTTTGTTCGATCGAGGAGGAAACCGCCAGATACCAGTCGTCGAACCGGTTTTCCGCTTCCGGGTTGTTCGGTGAGCTTGGGGTCGTTCATGCCCTGCATGACTTCGAAGCGAACGGAAACTTCCCCGGCGGTCTGCGGAATCGTCTCGTAGACGTAAGTTGGCATCCCCCAGTATCGCTCGGAAGAACACGAATGACAGTTCAATTTCGAAAACGCCAGTAACGGGAGCAGCGTCACTGAATTTTTTCGTGCGTTCGAGCGCTAGCGTCGGTCTTTTCATGGAAGGCTCCGGGCACCCGCGCTGGATTTGATTTAGAACTCCGGGAGTTCCGGTAGATGTGCGGGAATTACCGCGATGCCTTCGATCTCGACGAGCCAACCGGGGCGGCAGACGGGTGCGTTCACGAGGACGTAGGGAACCGGCCCGATTTTTTCGTGTAGCACGGCTTCGATCAACGCACCGTCCGCCGGGTCGCGCAGATAGACGAGGATCGATGCCATGTCGCCAAGATTGGCGCCAGCTTTCGACAGCAAGGCCTCGATGTTTTCCAGAGTTCGGTCGAGCTGGCTGACGACGTCGCCGGGATAAAGCACGCGCCCGGTGTGATGTCGCCATCGATGTTCTGCACGAACCACCAGGTCCGGACGACGTTGTCCGCAGTGTTCATGCTGCGGGATTGCAACCATGCCTCGTAATCTTCGATGACCCGCTTGGTTTGGTTGTGCGCGTTGTTTTCCGTGGTGTCGTTCAGGCCGGCCGTCCAGTAGTGGGTCAGAGCGCCGCGGTGACAGCTCAGGGTCCGGCCGTCCAGGCGGGTGTCCAAGGTGCCCTCGGGCTTGCAAAGATGATAGGCCCAGAGGGCGAACTTGGCTGCGGGAAGGGGAGCCTGGCCGTGTCTGCTTTTCGCAGGGCCTCGAAGACCAGACGGTCGATTTCTCCCTTGGCCACCGAGAATTTCACGACGCAAAACCTGGCGATCATCAGGTGGGCGGAGAAAGCCCGGGCGCTCGAGATTTCGAACTTTAGGGGGACATTTGTCATTACATTGGCATGCCGGCGTCGACTTTAGCCCGCTTTCCGACAGCAACCCGAGCTTGTTGCTTGGTTCGTTACGGTCGGGTTGTCGTCACTTTATCCGACTACCCATCCGGTGTTTCTCATATACTTTGACGAGATTGTAGTGGATTTTTTTGAATTTCCAGCGCCCTATGAAGTTGTAGAATTTCGAATTCAGCTGTGTGCCTAATCTGTAAAAAATCCTCTAAGCCCATGAAACAAGCCATCAGCCCGCACCTCACGTTTTCCTTCCATCGCTTTCGCTGTCGTTCGGCCACGACACATGGTCATCACGGAAGGAGCGTTTTTGTGGGAACCCGACCAGGATTTACCTTGGTGGAGTTGCTGGTCGTCATCGTGATTGTCGCCGCGCTGGCCATGTTAACTTTCCTTGGCTTCCGCTCGACGCGTGCGGCTGCGGACCGGGCCAAGGTGAGTAACGTAATGCGCCAGCTGCAGATGGCCAACCAGTCGTATGCCGCCGACCATCAGGGACTCTATGTGCCGATTCAATCCCTCGACGAGAACAATTCCAGAGTGAGCGCATGGCATGATAATTCGTCCTTTATTGCCTACCTGACGGGCGACACGAGGGCTCTGGATCGCGGCGAGACAACCGTTCAAGCGCCCATCAGCATGCTCGATCCAATTGCCGTTCGTGCCAAGGGTCGCTTGTGGGACCGCGTATTCGCCAGCTACGGCTACAACACTCATCGCATGCCAATGAACAGGAACCGCGATGGCAAGACCCAAGACAAGTGCTTCCGCGTTCTTCAGGTCACCGATCCGGCCCGAACCGCCGCCTTCGTCACCGCCACCGACTGGGTCCTCAAGTATACAGGCCGCCTGAATTGGGAATCGAGCCCGAAGGAAGGCAAGTCCACCGACGGCAAGATGGCTTTTCGGCACGGCGGACGGGCGATCGTTGTCTATTACGACGGTCACATAGGCTTCGTCACCCCTCACGATATTAAGGAGTTCGATAAACAAGGCGGATCCAACCATCCGTTCTGGAAGGCCGACTTCTAAACGATTCAATGCCAGCAAATCGAGCTTGGCACTTCGTTTCCTTAGTCGTCACATTATCCGACTTCCCGATATCATGTCCCCCATGTAATGACCTTTAGGTGCTCGGAGCATTTCCCGAGTGTCCTGCTCTCCACACCCCGTCCTCTTTGTTTGAGGAACAATCCCTAATAAAGCTAAGAAACCCATGAAACAAGCCATCCAACCACGCCTCACGTTTTCTACCCATCGATTTCGCTGTCGATCGGCCGCAACCCTTCTCAGCTGTCTCATCGCCCACATCTCACCCGCTGCGGTGACCACTTGGTCCGGTGCTGGAGGTGACTTCAACTGGTCCACCGGCGACAACTGGAATATCGACGTTCCCGGCGGCAACGATGTGGTCTTCGACCTGACGGATGCGATCGGCACCGTTGGTCCGTTTGGCGATGCCAACAACATCGTAGACGCTGACACCACCGTGGCGTCGCTGAAATACACCGCACTCGAAATCGATGGTTACCACACCACCGAGATCCCGACCGGGGTGACGCTTACCGTGGGTGGCGGTGGCACCAGCATTGAGGTCCAGTCGCCAACGACGGGCACTGATGACGTTGTTTACGCCACGGTCCTTGGCGAGGGCGCGCTGGCAGTGAATAACGGCGGAGCCATGCTCTACGTCGGTCAGGGATCGGGCACCTCCAGCTCTACTCGGCGTGCGACGCTCGATCTCTCCGGTCTCGAGGAATTCTCAGGAGTGCTCGGCCAAATCGTGGTCGGCCGGCAGGCAATCACGGCCAACCCCAACCGCGCACAAGGTACCTTGCGGCTCGCCCGCACCAATCAGCTTGATCTCAATAGCGCAGGTCCGGGCATCTTGCTCGGCAGCATGGCAAGCTCCAACGGCACAGGCACCGCCCAACTTCTGGAACTCGGCCTCTCCAACAGCATCCTCAGTAACAGCGGGATGTCCATCGGCAGCCGCAAGGGCAATGGGGTTCTGCGCTTCAATTCTGAGATGGTGGGGCTAGGCGAAGGCATCGCCGTATTCCGCGACCTCAGCGGTACGGGTCGGCAAGCAAACTGGATCATCGGGGACAACTCGGCCCAAACGGGCACCAGCGGCTCCCTCTCCTCTGGAGTGGTCGATTTCTCGCTCTACGGAGAGGTCGATGCCTTGGTTGAGAACATCATCCTTGGTCGCTCAAATACAGGAACCGCCTCGGGTACCGCATTAAACCGAGGCACCTTGACTTTCGACAGCGGCACGATCGACACCAACTCTCTGACCGCTGGGATCCAGCCGAATTCTACCGACCCAGGCAACGCGCGTGGCACGGTCAACGTTGACGGCACCGGTAGGCTACTCGTCAATGGCGACCTCACCCTCGGTCGCTACTTTGGCACTAGCTACAATTCCCAAGGAATCATCAACATCGGCACCAATGCCGGCGGCGGGGAAGTCGAGATCCGCGGCGATGTGCTCTGCGGCAGCGGGACGGGCAATGTTATCAACGTCGCCAACGGCGGCGTGCTGCGTGTGGGTGGCATTCTTGGAAGCCTCGAAAGTCTCGACGACATCGATCTGGAAAGGCTCAATCTCGACAACGCCACTCTAGCCTTCGACCTCGGTTCCGCCGGAACTCCGATTGATGCCCGCGCCAACGTCTTGGACGTGACCACCACGGGAACGGTAAACATCGAAATCTCCGGGAGTAATCTCACCCCTGGGACCGTCACGCTGATTGAATATGGCGGACTCGGCGGCGACGGCTTTGCGGCGTTCAACCTCATTCCGACGCCAGGCCTGGGTGCTTTCCTCGAGGACAATGCCGGAGCGGTCGATCTTGTGATCACCGGGCTGACCGGGGCCAAGTGGAACGGCGCGTCCAATGGCGACTGGGACATCGATGGAACCGCCAACTGGCAGTTGATCCCAGGAAACAGCGCGACCACCTACCAGGAAAACGGTGGCATCGGCTTCCGGGCCTGGTTTGACGACAGCGCGACCGGCACCAAGACGGTAAACCTCACCACGGCACTTTCCCCCTTGGAGGTCATCGTGGAAACCGGTGGAAGCTACACCTTCACCGGCACCGGTGGACTTAGCGGAGCGGGTGGTCTCACCAAGAAAGGGAGTGGCAGCCTCGTTCTTGGAAACTCTGGAGCCAACGACTTCACCGGCAATGTGGGAATCGAGGCCGGCTCTCTTCAGCTTTCTGGTAGCGGTGACCGCTTGCCAGTCTCCGCAGGAGTGACCTTGGCCGATTCGGCAGGCACGCAGCTCGATCTCAATGGCACCAGCCAGACGCTCGCTTCGATTAGTGGCGGCGGCCTCAGCGGTGGCAACATCCAGCTCGGTGCTGGCACGCTCACCCTCACCGGAGCAAGCAGCTACGATGGCGTGATCGAGGGTAGCGGTTCTTTGGTCAAGTCCGGCACGGGCAACTTGCTGCTCACCGGGGTGAATACCTACGGAGGCGGCACCACGATCGAGGGCGGTCGTATCACCGTGACAAACGACGTCGATAGTGGCCTCGGCAGCGGGCCAGTAACCATCGGGATCGAAGGGGAACTGTCTCTGGGCAATGGCTTGGACACGGGCAGCATTGCCGCGACCACGATTGCCAACGACGGCTTGGTAATTGTTAACCGCCTAGATGACATCATTTTGGAAACAGCGATCTCCGGTTCCGGAGGCCTGAATAAAAATGGCGAAGGCGCTCTTTTGATCGAGTCCGCCCAAACTTATGGAGGTCTCACCGTGGTTAACGACGGGGCACTTCAGGTGACCCACCCAGAAGCACTCGGTGCCGCAACCGACCTCGCGGTTGATGGTACGATCGTCAACAATTCACCCAATGCGCGCTTGGAATTGAGCGGAGGCATTACATTGGCTGAACCAATCCGTCTGGCCCAGAAGCAAAATGCCTTTGACGATGTGCCATGCCTAATGAACGTCGATGGTGACAACACACTCTCGGGGCCACTTGTTCTGACGACTGGCGGCAGTTTCTGGAACATCTGGTCGGACGCCGGAAAGCTGACGATCGCTGGTCCCGTCAGCAATATCGCCACCACCAATAGGCGCTTGCTCCGCTTCTTCGGCGATGGTGATGGCGAGATCCTCAGCGACCTTGCCGATGGTAACGGAAGCTCGACTACCGCCATCGTCGTAAACGCCGGTGGAACTTGGAGGTTCGCAGGGAACAATACCTGCACCGGCAGCACCACCGTGGACTCCGGTACTCTGCAGATCGACGGCAGCCACACCACCAGCGAGCTGACCGTGAACGCCAGTGGCACGCTGAGTGGCACCGGCACGCTCGGCACCGTGATCGCCCATGGAACGATCGCCCCGGGCAGCACTCTGGATGCTGCCGAAGTGACCCTCAGCGGCACGCTGGCCATCGAAGCGGCAGGCTCCTCTGCTGGTCGCCTCGACGTGAGTGGCACGCTCGATCTGACTGACTCCGTCGTATCGGTCACCGGCACACCGACTGCGGGCACTTACATCCTGGCCAGTGCCGGCACGCTTATTGGCGCTCCCGTGCTTGCCGCCCCGGTGCCTAACTACGAGCTCGTGGTGGATGGCAATATGGTGAAGCTCAACTCTCTCGGTGGTCTCAGCCCGTATGAGACCTGGTCCGGTGGTGCAGCTTTTGAGGGCGACGACAACGGCGACGGTGTATCCAACGGCCTGGCCTTCATGCTTGGTGCAGTGAACAAAGACGACAACGCCACCGACAGACTGCCCACCCTTAGCCAGAGCGGTGGCAATCTGACACTGAGCTTCGACACTCTGAGCGCGGCCGATCGCGGAACGGCGGAGTTGATGGTGCAATACAGCAAGGACCTCGGCATCACCGATCTTTGGACCAGTCATGGCGACGCCATGGTGCCCGGCACCGCTCCCGTCTCCATCACCCTCGGTGGCGTGAATTTCGTCACCTCAGTGAATGGATCTCTGATCCACGTCGAGGCGACGATCCCGGCAAGCGCCGCCGCCCCTGGCAGCAAGCTCTTCGGTCGCCTCAAAGCACAGAATCCATAAGGGACAGCGTTTTCATTCCCAACGGCGCGGCAGTTTCCGACTGCCGCGCCGTTTTTCGTTCTGCGAGCGTGGCGACAAGCCAAGCATTGCGTCGCGAGATGTCATTTGCCACCGATCCAGCGTTTGCGCCGCAAAAGAACAACAAGTGCAGCGCCAAGTAGTGCCGGAAGACCGGGCTCTGGAATTGTCGCTGCCACCCAGTCCGTATGCTGGCTCAGGTCGGTGAAGAATGAGACGTCTCCGTAGCGCGAATCGCCGCGCGCGAAACCCTCGGGAAGAGACGGATTGAATCCCCACGAAGTGACTCCTGCGAGCTGCCATTCTCCGGTGGCCCCATCATAGACGAGCAAGGGGCCGCCGCTGTCGCCATTCGCGGTGGTGCCCTCAAGCCAGACATCCGGGATTTCAGGAAACAGCGATTGAATGATACCATCCCGAGTGGCGTCCGCCAAACTCTTGGTGTCCATTCCGTTCAGTAGGAGATCGGAGGGAAGGGGGGCTGTAAATCCATCATCATAATAACGTTGATTAACGGATCTTAGATCGAGGGTGTTCTGTGCATCCGCGCCGCTGTCAAAGTCGGCCACGAGGAATCCTCCTCCGCCAGAGGTCTGCAGTTGCCGGTCGATGGTGTTGGTCGCCGCCCGCGCGAGGGGGATATCATAAGCGCCGAGCACACCGTTGCCACCTCTTCCCATGCCAAGCATTACCGCGAACCGGTCATCCAATGCGCCGGAAGCCAGATGAGTCTGAGCGCTGTACTGGAAGGGCTCCGCCAGGTGGAGTAAAACCAGATCTCCACCTTGTTGGAGCCCGGTTACCGGATTCGCCTGCCATTCATTGGTGAAATACATCTGCCTCACGGAGCTTGATTCCGTTCCCCGATCGATGCGAATGTTCGAAGGATTCTGTCCGAACACGACATGCGCTGCGCTGAGCAACCACTCGTTGTTGAGGAGGTAGCCGGATCCCGTCGTGCCACAACAACCGCCTTCCACCGTGATCTTTGCCAGCCCGGAGAAGGCCTCCTGCGCGGCAAGCAATTCATAACTCGATGACTCGACTTCCAAGCGTCCGACAATGGCGTGACAAGCTCCGCCCGCCAGCCAGAGACATCCGGCAGTGATCCACACCCATCCATTTGTTTTCATTGGAGAATGCAATCTATCAATAGGTTTACGACGGCGCAAGGAGGCGGGCATTACAAAATCGCTATATCATCATGAGTCATTCTCCTTGACCTGAAATTGAACGAGAGAGCAAGGTGCAAGTAGCCATGAAGATGTTTGTACTCCCCTTGTTGTTGATTGCTCTGTTCATAGCGCATGTCGCCACAGCCGCAATCGTCGTCCCCGGTGCTGATGGCTCTGACGGAGTTCTGCATATTACCGAAAACACGGTGATCGATCTCTCACTTGCGGTCGATGGGGTGTGGGATCAGGACAACACCGCCAATACCAGCAAAGGAGTCTATGATTCCGAGAAATGGGCGGTCGTATTCAAATACTCGAGCGTCACGGTGGATGCCGGCGTGACCCTCTCCTTCACCAATCACCCAAGTCGCGCGCCTCTCGTCTGGCTGGTCAGCGGCGACGTGACGATTCTGGGGACGGTCAGCTTGAATGGGCAGGATTCAGTGAATTCCCCGGCGATCGCGGGACCGGGACCAGGAGGCTTCCGCGGCGGCATTGGATACTATTCCGTCGGAGTGATTGACGGTGCTGGCTTCGGCCCGGGCGGCGGGCAACGACGAGCAGTCGGAGGAAGCTACGGAACGGGATCGAGGCCCTACGGCAATCCCTCCCTCATCCCACTGATCGGCGGCTCTGGCGGTGCCGGGCCTGACCGCGGCTACGCCGTCGGCGGCGGTGGCGGCGGCGGAGCGATCTTGATTGCCTGCGCCCAAACGGTTACCATCAATGGCAGCATCTCCGCCAATGGTGGTGCCGGAGTCGCCTACTATTTCAGCGATGCGACTGGCGGTGGTTCCGGTGGTGGCATCCGGGTAGTCTGTGCCTCCTTAACGGGTGCGGGAACGGTCAAAACCTTGGCAGGCGCAGGAGGAAAAAATGGTGGCGCTGGCCTCGGTCGCATTCGCATTGAGCGCGCGGCTGATGACAGCACGATCGCCCCGATTCCCGACCCCAGCGTGGTCCCGCTGACCGATGGCGATACCGCGCTCCTGTGGCCACCCGCCGAAGCCCCTACCGTGAAGATCATTTCGATCGGCGGCGAAACCGCCCCGGACGACCCGCGCGCCTCCTTCGGAACTCAAGGGGCTGATGTGGCCTTGCCAGAGGTCAGCACCATTCAAGTGGTCATCGAGACCGTTGGTGTCGAAGAAGCCTCACAGGTGCAAGTCCGCCTCACCCCGCGAGACAGCAGTAACGCCGTGTTCGTCGACGCCGTCGCCGGGACTCCGGTCGGCAATGTGATCACCTGGACGGCCGACATTCCGGTGGGCAACGGATATTCCGCCATCCAAGCGAAAGTCGTGCGCCCGTAAACCATCCACTCCCTCAGCGAGGTGAACCGGATCCTACAAAGGCGACTCGCCACTGCACTGCTTTGCGCATGGTGCAGCGTGGGCCTGTCCCTCGTGGCGCAGGGAGATGTGCTGATCAAGGAGATCGCCAGCCAGGAATTCAGTATTCACATTGGCGGAATTCAGGATCCTTTGGTCAAGGAAGTTGTCTCCCACGAGTTCTCGGTCCACGTCGAGAATGGGCGGGCACCTTATCCGGAGGTGGTTTCTCGATCACACAGTCTTGTGGTCACGGATGACATCGCGCCGCCTCAAGTAAGCCAACTTGCGGTCACCGTCTCACCGACCGGCGACTCCGCCACGCTCGATTGGAGCAGCTACGACCAGTGGGCCGTCGGCGACATCGATCACTTCAACATCTACTTCACCGATGCCGGGGGCTTCACCGACGTGAGTGGGATGACGCCCTATGCAGTCGCCCGTGGCGAGTCCACCACCATTACTCTCGACGGCTTGGCACCCTTTACCGACCACTTCTTCGCGGTGGTCGCCGTCGATGCTCGCGGCCACTCCGAGCCACTGGTCCAATACGCTGCGGCTTACGTCATCACGCCTGAACTCGTCTCGCGCGAGTTCTCTATCAGTGTCGCAAGCGAGACGGTCCCGGCTTACGCGCAGCTCGTCACACGCGAGCATAGCCTCGTGGTCGCGACCGCCGCTCCGCCTCCGCCCGTCGATGCGGTCTTGACGGTCACGGTTTCGCCGACCGGCGATTCCGTTTCCCTAGACTGGAGTGACTACAACCAATGGGCCATAGGCGACATTGATCACTTCGATATCTATCTCACGGATGGCGGCCCCTTTACCGATGTCTCGTCCATGACGCCGTTTGCCACGGCTCCGGGTGGACGCACCACCACCACGCTCGACGGGCTCACGACTTTCACGGATCACTTCCTTGCCGTGGTTCCGGTCGATGCTTTGGGCAACTTCGAGCCGCTTGTCGCTTACTCGGCCGCCTATGTGATCACCCCGGAACTCGCGTCACGCGAGTTTTCGATCCACGTCGGGACGGACGACCCGCCGGGCTACGGCCAACTCGCGTCACGTGAATTCTCCCTGCTCGTCCCGACACCCGATGTCCCAGCCCCGGTCACTGGCCTCGGCAGCGGATTTGCCGTCTCGACCTCAAGCTCCGATTTTGGCGCGGTCGACATGGATTGGACGAGTTACAACGAAGCCGCTCAGATCGACGTCGTCTCCTACGATATTTACGTCGGTGATGCCTTTTTCGATGACGTTACGGGCCTGACCCCTTTCGCCACGGTGTCGGCAGGGAGCAGACGCCACACGCTACCCGGACTCGACGGCTTGCGAACCTATCATTTTGCGGTGGTCGCTGTCGATGCGCTCGATCAATTCGATCCTGCCGTGCGTTCTTTCTCCGCCCAGACTTCGGTGTCCGGCGTCGGAGAAGTCCAGAACCTCGCGGCAACCAGTGGTGCAACATCGATCGTCTACACGTGGCAGGCCCCGCCGGAAACCGCCGCCTTCCTCGCCGCCTACCGGATCTATTTCGCCGGAGCCACCGAGCCCGTCGAACTTGCTCCCTCTGCCACCTCCTGGGAAGCCACCGGGCTTGCCCCGGCGACTGGCTATCCCTTCAGTATCGCCACGGTCGATTTGTTCGGCACCGAAAGCGGGGGGCGCTCCTTGCTCGGTTCCACACTTCTAACAAATCCTGACGGGGTCGCGCTGACCTTGCGCAGTGGCGAGGTGATCATGCGCTGGAATCCGGTCGAACCCGCCAGCTTGGTCGCTTACTACGAAGTCTATCAAGCCGCCGCTTCCTTCACCGATATCACGACCGCCGCCCAAGTTGCGGCTGGTCCGATGACCGAGGTCAACCTTGGGGCTCTTGCCGAAGTCGATGGCCAGCATTTCGCCGTGGTCACCGTGAACACTCTTGGCTCCAGCGATCCGCTCGTGAGCTCGATCGAGGTTTCCAAACAAACCCAATCGATTGCCTTTCCGACTCCGAGTGTCGCAAGCAGCGCACCCATCCCACTTGTCGCCACCGCATCAAGCGGTCTGCCGGTAAGTTTTGAGCTCGACCCCGCCTCCGTGGCTGTCATCGACGATTCAGCTGCAACGCCGATGCTCGTTCCACTCCGGGGTGGGCGGGTCACGGTGTCCGCCTATCAGGACGGTGATATCAATTTCTGGCCAGCTGACCCGGTCGCCCACCTCCTGCGTCTGCCGCCACTCATTGATTCCTTTACCGCCAATGGTGTGCCGATCGCAGAGGGGGCCACCCTCGGCGACATCGACGAAGTCCTGCGAGTCACCGCGCTTGATACCGACGGGATCATGCAGGCCGAATTCTTTATTCGCCCGGACGGCGGCTCCTTCACCTCAATCGGTGTCGATGCCACTCCTGGCGACGGACTCACCGCCGTCTTCACGCTCGATACCTATGCCGACGGTCTGCACGATCTGAAGGTCGTGGTTTCGACCCCGGAAGGTATCACTGGCGAAACGACCCGGTCGGTCACCCTACAACTTGGCGCCCCTCCCACGCCGCAACTATCCACTCCAAGCGATGGGTCCCGCTTCGATGTCGCACAGATCACGGTCACCGGCACCTCAGCCCGTGACACCGAGGTCTACATCCTCCGCAATGGAACGGATGTTGCCGGACCGATCGCGCCGGATCCGGCAGGCTTCTTTACCAGCGACATCACCCTCGCGCCTGGCGAAAATGTGCTCACCGCCCGCGCTACGAATCGCGCTGGATCGAGCGCCCCATCTGCCGCCCGCACGGTCACCCTGCGCTCCCTACTCACTCTCACGGCCACACCCACAAGTCTGACCGAGGGGGAAAGCGGTACGCTGCACGTCACCCGCAACCACTCCCAAGGTGCCGTCCAGGTTTCCTTCTCTAACAACCAAGCAGGCCAGCTCACGCTGCCCGCTCCGATCATCATCCCTGATGGGGACACCGAAGCCAGCGCTGCGGTGAGCGCCATCGACGACGAAGTTGCGGAACTTGACCAGGGCGTGCTCGTCAGCGCCCTCGCCAGCGCCTACCAATCCTCGTCGACCACCCTTACGCTGCTCGATAACGATCGTCCGACCCTGAACGTCGCACTCAATCGCTCGACCGTCAGTGAGGGGGCCGCGCCCGGAGAATTACTCGCCACCTTCACGCGCACTCCGGCCTCCAGCACGCCATTCATCATGGAGATCGGCACCAGCGACTCAGACTCCCTGCGCGCTCCCGCCACCGCCGCCTTCGCTGCCTTTGTGGGCAGCATCAGCGTCCCGATCGATACCGTCGATAACATGGAAACCGATGGCGACCGCGATGTCACCATCTTCGGACGCATTCTGGATGTCTCCACCGGTGACTCGCTTGCCGAAAGCAACGATGCCACGGTCACCGTCACCGATAACGACGGTCCGACCCTCGCCCTGAGAATTGATCGTGCCGCCGTCGCCGAGGGTGCCAGCGTCAATGCCAGGCTCACGCGCAATGCGGAGATTGGCAGTCCATTGACCGTCACCCTGAGCGTGGACGACCCAAGCAAAGCCGGACTACCCGCCGAGATCACCTTTTCCGCCGGACAGGCCGAGGTCTTCTTCGCGATCGATGGACTTCACAATGAGGCAACCGATGGCAACCAGGCCGTTCTCGTCCAAGCCACCGCCCTCGGATTCTCGCCGGCCGAGGCTGCCCTGATCGTCACGGATCTGCAACTTCCCGACCTCGCGACGGCACGGGTGACGGTGCCGGAGACCGGGCTGACCGACGGGTCGCTCAGTTATTCCTACAGGATCGAAAATCAGGGCCCGCTGGATACGGTCAAGCCTGTCTCTGTGCGCGTGGTTCTCTCCAAAGATCCGCTGCCGGGCGATGATGAGCTCATTGAAGAATATGTCTTCCGCTCCCCGCTGCCGTCCGAATTGTTCTTCGAGCGCGCAGGCAACTTCTTCACCCCCCGCGAAGCCGGAACCTACTACCTGCTGGTCCTCGCCGATTACGAGAACACGATCACCGAGATCCTCGAAACCAACAATCTCGGCGTTTCCAATGCGATTGAAATCGGTGCTGCCTACCGTGCGACGGTGGCGACCGAAGTCACCGTCGCTCCGGGTGGCACACCCGTCGCCATGACCGGTCAAGCGATCAACAACGCCGATGATACGCCCGCTGCCTTCAAACTGGTCAACGTCCACCTGATGGTCCGCGAAACTGAACGCATCCTCGGTGCGATGACCAATTCAAACGGCGAGTTCTCGCTCACCTTCAATCCGCTGCCAGGTGAGGGCGGCAGCTACACCATTGGGGCCACCCATCCAGGAATCCTCAACGCCGAGGCTCAGGATTCCTTCACCCTGCTCGGGTTCTCATCCGAGCCGAAAGAGATCGAAGCCACTCTCACCCGCAATGGCGCAGCCGTCACCGGTTCGGTCACGGTGCGTAATCTTGCCGATCTCCCGATGACCGGCCTGCAAGTCGTCGCCGATCAACTCACTTCCGGATACGCGGCCACCACCACCATCCGTGAGGGCGCGACGGTCATCCCGGGACTCAGCGCGTTCACCGTCGATTACGAGCTCTCTGCCGATGCCGTGGCCGCCGCCACCGGTAGCGGCGTGCTACATGTGACCAGTGCCGAGGGTGCCAGCCTCGACATCCCCCTGGTTCTCACCGCTCGTGATCTAACAAGTCGCTTGGCATGGGCCGGTGGTCGCCTCGAAGCCGGAATGGTCCCGGGCAGGCGTTCGTTCGTGGAGCTCAAAATCCGCAACGAAGGCAGCGCGGCAAGCGGCCCGATCCAAGTGGTCCTGCCTGTCGTCGACTGGCTCTCCACCGCGTCCGCCTCGCCGCTGCCATCCATCGCGCCCGGCGAATCGGCCTCGGTCTCGCTTCAGCTCGACCCAGCGGCCAGCCTGCCGCTGACCACCTATTCGGGCGCCCTCCAGATCACCGGTGCCCACAACGCACTGACCATTCCTTTCACCTTCCGAGCCCTGTCAGACGCCACCACCACGGTGACGGTGCTCTGTGAGGATGAATACACCTATTTCGCCGCCAGCAAGCCTCCCCTTGAGGGAACCACCGTCACGCTCTTCGACGCCATTGATGGCACCGTCGCGGCGACCGGCACCACCGGCCCCGATGGTCGCGTCACCTTCCCGGATATCCGCGAAGGATACTATCGAGTCAAAGCCACGGCGACCAAACACGCCGTTTATCAGGAAACCGTGCTCGTCAGAGGTGGCGTCGATACCTTTATCCGCGCCTTCCTGTCTCGCCAGACCGTGGAATACATCTGGACCGTGGTCCCGACCACTGTCGTGGACCGCTACAAGATCGTCGTGGAGACGGTCTTTGAAACCAATGTTCCGGCTCCGGTCGTGACGATCTCCCCGGCCCATGTTGATCTCGCCGAGCTCACCAAGGAGGTCACGCAGATCGACTTCACGCTTACCAACCACGGTCTGATCGCGGCCGATAATACCCAACTCCTCTTCAGTTCGACCGATGAATGGCAGATTACGCCGCTGACGGAAGATCTCGGCACCCTGCCCGCCAAGAGCAGCGTCACAGTGCCGGTGACCATCCGCCACATCCCTGCGGCGGCCCGCGCGGGAGGCTGCGGCCCGGGTGGTGGTGGTCAGTTCACCTTCACCTGCGGAGACAAGAGCATCAGCGGCAACGCGCCCGTCGGCTTCAGTGGCGGCGGCTCCTGCGGCGGCGCAGCTGGTGGCGGCGGTGGCGGCGGTGGCGCGGGCGGTGGAGGAGGTGCCTCCATTTCCAGCGGCGGCGGCATTGCCTGTGATCCGTGCATTGTTCGTGCCCTGTTTGATTGCGCCGTCGGCTTCATTCCCATCCCCGGCCTCGGGTGCGTCTACTCCGTGGCCACCACCGATACGAGCAATGCCATCGATGTGGGCCAAACTATCCTCGGGTGCACCGGATTCCTCGGAAACCCCATCAATTGCTTCATTGATGTGATGCAGTGCCTGAACAAGAGCGGACGCTCGGGCCTCAGTTACTTGGAAGCCCTTGATCGCTTTGAGCGCCACGGTCGCGGCATTTTGGCGATGCAGGATCTTCATGTCGCGCTCTTCGGGGACGAGGCATGGCGTGTCCTGCTTGACGATCCGGAGATCTCCGCGTTCCGGGTTCTCGCCCAATTGTCCATCACGGGCAATACCCGCGCCGCACGTGAAGTCACCACCTCCGAACGCGCCGCCCTGCTGGCGACCCCCTTCGGAGCGGCTTATCCGCAGCTCGTCAATGAATACTGCGACCGCCTGAACCGCACCATCGATTTCAACGAACGTGGCATCTATGAGGTGGGCCAGGTTCCCGCTGGAGAAAACACGGATTTCCTCACCAATTCTTCTCTCGATACGGCCATACTCGCCATGGAGGCCGCCTTCGATGCCGCGCGTGCGGAGGGCTACGACAATCCGGTCGATGCCTTCCATGATGCCGCCAACGATGTGCTTGTCGCGGCCACCCAAGGCAGCGGTGTCTGTGCCAAGGTGAAACTGCAGGTCGAACAAGAAGCCGTGATGACCCGCGACGCCTTCGACGCCTCCCTCATCCTGAACAACAACGCAACTCACGCCATCGAAGGCCTGGAGGTCGATATCCGGGTCATGGACGCCACCGGAGCCGATGCCACTTCTCTCTTCGGCATTGCCCCACCGGTCGTCGAAGGTGTCGCCGGCGACAGCGTTGCCGCGGAAAGCTCGGGCTCTTGGAAGTGGACACTCATCCCGAATCAGGATGCGGCACCGACCGAGGCGACCGTCTACTTCGTCGAAGGCACGCTGCGTTACACCGCGGCTGGAGAAATGCTGACCGTGCCGCTGCTTCCCCACCGAATCACCGTTTTCCCGAACCCGAGCTTGTTCGTGAAATACTTCCACCAGCGCGATGTGTTCTCGGATGATCCTCACACTGACATCGTCGAGCCGGCCATTCCCTTCTCGCTGGGAGTCATGATCGAAAACCGCGGCGCAGGCCCCGCCCGCAATCTCAGCATCACTTCCGGCCAACCCGAAATCGTCGATAACGAAAAGGGTTTGCTGATCGACTTCAAAATCATCGCCACCGAGGTCGCGGGACAAAACCTCTCACCTGGTCTGACCGCCAACTTCGGCGATCTCGCTCCGGCGGAAATTAAGATCGGACGCTGGCTGATGACCTCCACCCTGCAGGGGCTCTTCACCGACTATTCCGCCGAGTTTGAACATGTGGATGATCTCGGCGACGAGCGCCTCTCGCTCATCGAAAGCGTGGAAATCCACGAAACCATCCACCAGATCGAAGCTCTTGGTGCCCTCGACGACGGCCTGCCCGATTTCCTCGTCAATGACATCCCGGATGCCTTCGACTACCCGGACACCGTGCACCTCAGCGATGGCACGACTGAAGCGGTCACCGTGCTCACCACCGCCAGCGTCCCGGCACCGGAGACCGGCACCCTTTCCGTCTCACTCACCGCTCCGGGCATGGGTGCAGGATGGTCCTATCTACGCATCCCCGACCCGGGTAACGGCGCGTTCCGCCTCGTCGGCGTGACCCGCTCGGACAGCCTCACCATTCCGCTCGACATCAATGTCTGGATCACGGACCGCACCTTCATCGGACAAGGCCAGCAAGCCATCCGCGAAAATATTCTCCATCTCGTGGACCACGACTCCACTGGTACCTACACGCTTACCTACGTGGTCGTCCCCTTGCCGGACACCACCGCCCCGAGCAGCTCCATGACCGCGCTGCCCGCCGACAGCGGTGAGTTCATCGAGCTGGCATGGACCGGCACCGATGACACGGGTGTCACCGGTTTTGATATCTACGTCTCGACCGATGGCGGCCCGTTCACCCTCTGGCTGGAAAACACCTCGGATACCGGAGCGCTCTTCGACGGCACCTTTGGCTCGAGTTATGCCTTCTACAGCATCGCCCGCGATGCCGCTGGAAATGGTGAGGTAGCGAAGACGGTGGGTGAGGCGTCCACTTCAGTAACGCTCGTCAACCAGCCGCCGGCACTCGAGCCCATCCCGAACCTCTCGGTCACGGAAGGCGACACCCTCCTCTATCAGGTCGTCGCGACCGACCCCGACGCCCCGGATGAACTGCTGCGTTTCTGGGTGACCAGCTCTGATCCGGGCATCGTCATCAACCCGCTCACCGGCCTGCTCCGTTGGATCACCAGCGAGAGCGACGGAGGTTCCTCCATCTCGGTGACCGTGACAGTGAGCGATGGCGCCGCCACACCGGGCATCGATTCCCAGTCTTTCTCGATTGATGTTGTCAGCACGAACAAGGCCCCAAGGCTCGCAGCCCCTGGCAGCCACGTGCTCGATGTCGGCGACACGCTCAGCGTGCAACTCACCGCCACCGACGCCGATATCCCCGCCCAGCTTCTCACTTTCCGCTTCGCCTCCACGGCCCCCACTGGGATGACCCTCGACTCAGCCACCGGCCTGCTCGAATGGACCCCGGGTGATGAACATGAAGCCCAAACCTTCGAAGTCGGCATCGAGGTCTTCGACGATGAGATGCCCGAGGGGGTTGGTGCTGGCACCCTGCGCGTCGAGGTGCTCGAAAAACCAGGTCTGCCTCCCGCTTTTGATGATATCCCGACTCTCGTCTGGGTCGAGGGCGGCTCTTATACTTACCGCTTCCATGCCGCCGATCCCGAAGGCCAGCCTGTCACCGTCAGTGCCGACATTTCCGCGCTGCCTGGTTGGGTTGACGTGCGGGATGGTTCTTCCGACGGCACGGCCACTCTGCTTTGGAATACCAGCGGCGTGCCGACTGGCGTTTATGAAATCACTCTGACCTCCAATACCGAGCGCCAGGAAACCGTGATCACCCAAGGAATCGAGATTGTTCCGAGGGGTTTCTATGCCAGCTATGCGGGATGGGTGGACACCTACGAACTGGGCGCGGCGAATAATGCCCCGGACTTCATCCCGAATTCCCAGGGAACCGAGAATCTGATCAGCTACGCACTCGGGCTCGATCCAATTGGCGGGATTTCTCCGGCGCAACCTGAGCCTCGACCCCATGTTGTCATCAACGAACTCGGTGAGCCCGCGCTTCGATTCCTGATGCCCTTTGATGGCCGCCCGGATCTTCGCTACCGCATCGAGTACAACCCGGGATTGCTCCCATCCGCTTGGTCCGTGGCTGCTGTGCGCGAGGGTTCGGGAAACTGGATCGGCAGTGCGCTTGTGACAACCGAAGTGGCCCGCGGTGGACTCGTTTGGGTCACCGTCACGCCATCTCTCAGCTTTCATCCGACAGGCTTCCTGCGGCTGGGAGTTGAGCAAATTTCGACGGCCGGATTGCGTTTCGAAACTTGGCCGGGAACCACGGGCGACACGTTCGAGGAACGCGCGAATGGCGATCCCAACTCCGACGGGTTCCAGAACTTAGCGGCCTACGCCTTGGGAGCGTCGTCTGCAGAGGATTCGGTGTTCAATGAGGGAGTCATCCCACCGGCCGTTACTCTCGTTCCCGGTGGCGTCTCCTTCTCGGCCCACCTCGCCGGGCTCCCGCGCGAGGACATCATCTACTCGGTGGAAACCAGCGACAATCTGCGGGATTGGACCTCCATCGGGTGGTGGACCACGGACTCTTCCGATCAAAGCAAGGTTGAGTTCTCCTTTGAGCCGACCTCTAATGGTGGGGCCGATATGAGCGCGATTTGGCTGCCTGCGGATGCCACCGGGTCCTTTGCTCGACTGCGTTTTGAACTCCGCTAGCAGTCTGTCGGACTTTGGTGCGAGGCGGGATTTGAAGCTTCTCGGATTCCGAGCTTTCGGGCGGGGGAGCTTTCCGGAGGAGCGTTTTTTAATCCAAGATTGCTTCGAGGCTCTTCCGGAGCGCTGATCTGGCTT
>CAZVMS010000210.1:0-12331 GCA_964628795.1 uncultured Haloferula sp.
GTCTTTGGCAATCCAGTCCCGCAGATCGGGCGGGAGCAACAATGGGGTGTCGTGATCAATATGAACGAACTTCGCTGCCATGCGGGAGCTTGAAAGGATCTGCTTATAAGATCGAGATCTAAGTCCGACAGACTGCTAGAATCCAAGGAATCTGCTGGAACCCTCGCCACCCTGACTCTTCCCGAAGCCACCTCCTAGGATTCCCCACTTTTCACCCCCCATTCATCATCCCTTCATCGGACGGGTCTTCAATAACCTCAATCCGATGCGCGACCTCCTCAGCCCCGAACCCGAGACCCTCGAACAATCGAGCGGGGCCGCCATTGGTCGCACCGCCCTCATCGCCGCGCTCGGCTTCGCGCTCTACGGCTTCACCGTCGGCTTCTGGCGCTCCCCCACGATGGGTGCCTATGTCGCGATCAAGATGCCGCTGCTGATCGCCAGCACCCTCGGCTGCAACAGCCTGCTCAACGGTCTCCTCGGACTCCTGCTCGGCAGCGACCTCGGATTTAAGCAATCCCTCCACGCCCTGCTCAGTGCCTTCGCGATCTCCGCCCTGATCCTCGGGTCGATCGCGCCCGTCACCTTCTTCTTCGCGCTGAATGCCCCCACCCCGGACTCACCATCCGCTGCGACCGCCCACGCCACCTACCTGCTCTTCCACACCGCCCTGATCGGCATCGCCGGACTCACCGGCGTCCTTCGCCTTTCCGGCCTCCTTCATCGCTACTGCGTTTCGAGTCGTATCGCCCGCTCCACCCTCGCCGCCTGGATCGCAGGAAACGCCTTCCTCGGCATGCAGTTCTCCTGGATATTCCGCCCCTTCTTCGGATCCCCCACGCTCGATGTCGCCTTCCTCCGCGAAGACCCGATGAAAGGCAACTTCCTCCATGCCGTGTGGCGTTCGTTTCTTCAAATCTGGGAGTCAATCCCCGCCGGGAGTCTCCCCACCGTCATCATCTCCAGCCTCGTGGCCATCATCTTCGCCATGATCTACATCCACGAAGCGCGACAGAAACTCCTAACCACCAAACGACCATGAACGACACCCCAGCACCGACACCGCCATCAGGCGCCCCGAATCCGGGAAGCCCGCCTACTCCACCACCCGCCCGCAAGGCGCTCCCGCCGCTTCCAGAAGTCCCAAACCTCCGCGATCTCTTCGAAGCCCTGCTCCGTCGCCCGGCAGAACTCGCCCGCCATGGGGCATCCGGCGGAGTCCAAGCCTTGCAAAGCTTCACTCTGCTTGCCGTCATCTCGATGGTCATCTTCGGCTTCGTCCTCGGGACCTTCGCCTACGGCGCGCAGCTCTGGGCCGCACCGCTAAAGATCGGGCTCGGTCTCCTCTTCGCCGGTATCATCTGCTATCCCAGTCTCTACATCTTCTCATCGCTCGCTGGCTGCCAGGCTTCCGCCACGCGGCTCGCTGCCACACTCGGCGGGATGCTCGCCCTCGCCGGACTCCTTCTCCTAGGCTTCGCCCCTGCCATCTGGATCTTTGCTCAAGGCACCAGCTCGTTTGGCTTCATGGGTGCTCTCGCGGTGGGAGCCTGGCTGATCGCTCTCGTCTTTGCCTTCCGCTTCATCCGCACCGTGCTCCATGAACACGGCGGCACCCAGAAGAGCCCGATGAGAATCTGGTGCGTCATCTTCCTCCTCGTCACCCTTCAGCTCACCACCTCACTCCGTCCGATCCTCGGCCAGTCCGACAAGTTCCTCACCAACGAGAAAAAGTTCTTCCTCGAGCACTGGAGCGAGACCTTTGCCGACTCTCTTCCGAACGAAGCCAACTCGTCCACCGCCCGCTCCGAAAAGAAGTCTAAACAAGACGCCTCAACCGTCGAAAATCCATTCGTGGAACCATGAAAACCACCCTCGACCTCCCCCGCCCGCTCCTCCTGCGCATCGTCGCAAGAGCCACCCGCATGCGCGTCCCCGTCTCCCACTACGTTGCCGAGTCCTTGGAAAGGATCATTCCAAAAGAGACCTCACCTTCAAAATCGTCATCGTCCGAAAGCGACGACCCGCTCTTCGAAGAACTGCGAAGCGAACTGGGGCTCTAACTTTCCTTCAGCGTCGGGTAGTCCGTGTAACCGTGCCAAATATCGCCCTCACCTTGGAAATAAAAGGTCGATGGATCAGGCTCGTTCAGCTCAGCCCCAACCCGGAATCGCTCCACTAAATCAGGATTCGCAATGAAAGCCTTGCCAAACGCAACCGCATCCGCATCCCCATCTTGGATGGCTTTTCCCGCCGCCGCCTGATCGAACCCCTCATTCGCAATGAAAGGACCACCAAATATCTGCTTCAAGCGAGGCCCCAGCGGCGAATCTCCATGATGCTCACGAGCAGAAATATACCCCACTGAACGTGCCCTGAGTTCGCGAGCAACATAGCTGAAGAGCGCCAGCGGATCCGAGTCACCCATATCATGCGCGTCCCCTCGCGGTGCGAGATGCACGCCGACACGGCCCGACTCCCAAACGGAAGTCACCGCATCAACGACCTCCAATAGAAACCGACTCCGATTCTCGATCGATCCGCCGTATTCGTCATCGCGCTTGTTCGTCGAATCCTGGAGGAACTGATCAATCAAATAGCCATTCGCTGAGTGCAGCAGCACACCATCGAATCCCGCCTTCTTCGCATTCTCCGCAGCATGGCGAAATTCCTCAACCACCGCCTTGATCTCCTCGATGGAAATCGCACGCGGCGTCACGAATTCCTTCATCGGGCGAATGAGGCTCACATGCCCTTTCGCCGCAATCGCGCTTGGAGCGAGCGGAAGCTCGCCATCCAAGTAGTGGGGATCGGAAATCCGACCGACATGCCACAGCTGGAGCTGAATCAAGCCGCCGGCGTCATGCACCGCACTCGTCACCTTCTTCCAGCCTTCCACCTGATCCTCAGACCAAATCCCCGGCGTATCGGGATAACCGACACCCATCGGGGAAACAGAAGTCGCCTCCGACAGGATCAATCCTGCCAAACTACGTTGACCGTAGTATTCCGCCATCAGGTCCGTCGGCACCCTCCCTTCCGCCGCACGACAGCGCGTGAGAGGTGCCATGACGATGCGGTTCGGCAGCGTCAGGGCGCCGAGTTGGAGAGGTTCAAAAAGCGACATTCGGTTGTTTTATGGTTGGTTCAAGCTTCAGGAGCAGCAACAAGATCAAACTTGATCACCACTTCGTCACGAATCACGTCATCCTTCTTTCCATCGTAGGCGATTCCCCAGTCTTTGCGACTCATATCAAATTCAGCGCTTCTTCGCCTGATTCATCGCTTGGCTGAACCAATCGCCACCGCCGCCACCCTGGCTCTGGCCACCACGTGGCTGGTCACGCCGGGGCAGACGCGAGTCGCGTCGATCCGCCGGTGCCCCACGCTGCTGACGCGGCTCAAAGTCCGGCGCCGACTTCATCGAAAGCGAGATCCGATTCCGCGCGATGTCCACCTCCATCACCGTGACAGTGACCTTCTGCCCCACCTTGACGACCTCACTCGGGTCTCTCACAAACTGATCCGAAAGCTGGCTGACGTGAACCAAGCCATCCTGGTGCACCCCGACATCGACGAACGCACCGAACGCCGTCACGTTGGTCACAATGCCCGGCAACTTCAGCCCCTGAGTCAGATCGCTCGGCTTCTCGACGCCTTCGGCAAAGGAAAACAACTCAAAAGCTTTCCGCGGATCACGACCCGGCTTGGCCAGCTCGTCCATGATGTCCTGCAAGGTCGGCAAACCGACGTCCTCACTCACATAACGGCGCAAATCGATCTTCTTCCGCGCCGCCGGATCACGCATCAGATCCTCAACACCGCAGCCGGCATCCTTCGCCATCTGCTCGACCAATCCATAACGCTCCGGGTGCACCGCCGAGCCATCAAGCGGATGCACCGCCCCACGAATCCGCAGGAATCCCGCCGCTTGCTCGAAAGCCTTCTCACCCAGACGCGGCACGCTTTTCAGCTCAGCACGCGATGAAAACGCGCCGTTCTCATTTCGCCACGCAACGATGTTTTCCGCGAGGCTCGCATTCAGTCCGGAAACATAGGCCAGCAACTGCTTCGATGCCGTATTCAGTTCCACACCGACGCCGTTCACGCAGCTTTCCACCACATCATCCAGCCCCGCCTTCAAGGCCCGCTGATCCACGTCGTGCTGATACTGTCCCACCCCAATCGCCTTCGGATCGATCTTCACAAGTTCCGCCAGGGGGTCCATCAAACGCCGCCCGATGCTCACCGCACCACGGACGGTAACATCTTCATTCGGGAACTCATCACGTGCCGCTTCGGACGCCGAGTAAATCGAGGCCCCACTCTCGTTGACCATGATCACCGGGATCGAAGCAGGAAGCTTGAGCTTTTTGACAAAGCTCTCGGTCTCACGGCTCGCCGTGCCATTCCCGATCGCAATCGCTTCGATGTCGTACTTCTTGATCAATCCCGCCAACTCGACCGCCGCCTCATATTGCTGGTTGTTAGAGCCCGCCGTCGCATGCAGCACCGTATGATGAAGCAGCGTGCCCTTGTCATCGAGGACCACCGTTTTACATCCCGTGCGGAAAGCCGGATCAATCGCAATGGTCCGCTTGCGACCAAGCGGTGAAGCCAGCAGCAACTCCCGCAGATTGTCCGCGAAGACCTGAATCGCCGTCGCATCCGCCATCTTCTTTGCGGCGAGACGCATCTCGGTTTCCATCGACGACATCAGCAAACGCTTGCAACCGTCCTCGACCGCCTTGCGAACCTGCTCCGCCGCATTCCCCGAACCCGTCACCCATTCCGGTACCGCCAGCGGCACCACGCGCTCAAGCGGCACTTCGATCCGCATGATCAGGAAGCCCTCCTTTTCACCCCGCCGGATCGCCAGCGTGCGATGCGAAGGAATCGTCTTCAGCGGCTCGCTCCACTCAAAGTAATCGCGGAACTTCGCCGCCTCAGGATCAGTGTCCTTGCCATACATCACCTTCGAAGCCACCACTGCTTCCTCTTCGTAAAGCTTCCGCGTCCGACCACGCAAAGCCGCATCGTCCGCCACCTGTTCGGCAATAATATCACGCGCACCGGCCAAGGCATCTTCCGCCGTCGGCACCTCTTTCTCCGAATCCACGAACTTCGCCGCTTCCTCCGCCGGATCACCATCTTGATTCGCCAGCAACCACTCGGCCAGCGGCTCCAAACCACGATCCTTCGCCTTCGTCGCCCGGGTCTGACGCTTCGGCCGATACGGCGCAAAAATGTCCTCCAGCGCACTTACCGTCAACGCCGCCAGCACCTTCTTCTTCAGCTCTGGCGACAGCAAACTTCTCTCTTCCAGTGATTTGAGAATCGAGGCCCGACGGCTATCCAGCTCGGCAAGTTGCAGCATGCGATCACGCACCGCCTGAATCTGCACTTCATCAAGCGAACCCGTCGCCTCTTTCCGATAGCGGGAAATGAACGGAACCGTCGCGCCCTCAGCGAGCAGCTTGGCGGTCGCAGCCACCGAACTCAGCGGAATGCCGAGCTCGCGGGCAATGGTTTCAAGATGGGCGGCAGCAGGGTCGGCAGGAACATCACTCATGAATGGAGGCAGGTTTCTGAACGATCCCCCGAACTCTGGCAAGCGGCAGGCAAGACAAAACCACGCCGACTCGAGCATCTCACTAAGCGTCAAGCGCTCAGCAAATCACCCCCCTCACGGAATCCGGAAATCCCGAACCACCGCCATGTGCTGCATGTGCTGCATGTGCTTCACCTCGCTGTCACCGACCTGCGCCGGCGGACGTTTTTCCAAGGCCGTGAACACCCGGGTATCGAACACCAGACCATGCGGAAAAGTCCTCCCCGCCAACTCCACCGGAATCGCCAGCCGATCCAGCGCCTCAACCGCCAGCTCCCCTCATCGATGCTCCGCGTGTTGTAGTCGCCTCCGATCGCCAAGCAGCCATTTCACCCGGCTCCCCAAAAGCACTCACATGCTTCCCGTCATCATCGTCCAGTGCCTCCCCTCCATCCCCACACCCAGCACGGTCGGTCCGGAAGCCATCATGGTGAAACGATGGCCGTCCGAGGCAAACCACGCATGGTAGGCCGCCAGAGAACTCGTCGAACCCATGTAAATATTCTCGCCACTCGCATTGCCCTTAAAGCCTGCAAGCCTCGCACGGTCCCATGGGGTTTTCTTCTCAGGAACTGGCGACTCATGAGCGAAAAATCCTAGGCGCGCCATGTCGCCCGAGTGCCCCTCGGCCGCAGCCGATAGCTTCTCTTCTAACAGCAGCGGACGGAGCCCAAGAAGGTGCCGCTCGCGATTGAGCGTTTCCGCAAAGCTCACCATCGATCCACTCGCCCAAGCCCCGATCTTCTTGTTCTTTTCATGGGTCGCCGCCAGCAACTCAGCCGCCTCGCGGCTCACCATAAAACGCTCCCGCTGCTTTATCATATGCGAGCCTTCGATGTGAAGCCTGACGATCTCCGCAAGAAGTTCCTCATCGCTCATCCCGACCGATGGCGCCTCCTCATCAAAACGCTCCTGCTGCCGAGCAACCTCGAACAACGCCAAGAAATGAGCATCCACCGCCTCATCAAAGGCCTTCGTCTCATGCTTCACCAGGCGGGCAATCTTCTCATTGATCCGAGAGAGCTTCTCCATGTCGTCACGGAGCGCTTCGATCTTGCTCGCCTTCTTCTTCCAGTCGGTCCGGATCAGCGGAATGATCCGCTTCCGCTCCGAATCGATCTCCGACGCCAGATCTTCATGCTCAAGATAGGGATTCTTAATCGATTCACTGCCCTGACAAAGCATATCGATCGCCCGGTCGTGGTATCTGCGCGTCACCTCCAGCGACTTCTCAAACTCCGGCATCGCCTCGGGCCCCATCTGAAGCCAGGTCCGATAGGCTGCCTGACGTTTCGACGCATCCGTCGAAGCCATCCACTGATTTGCCTTACGGGAAAACTCAGCCGCCGCCCCGCCGACCTGAGCCTGCAGCGATGCC
Source organism: uncultured Haloferula sp. (assembly GCA_964628795.1). Classification (GTDB taxonomy): domain Bacteria; phylum Verrucomicrobiota; class Verrucomicrobiia; order Verrucomicrobiales; family Akkermansiaceae; genus Haloferula. The sequence continues at coordinate 6,990 of CAZVMS010000210.1, forward strand.
ATGGAGAAAACTAGAAGCAACAAAGCCTTCATTCCCATAGAGCTTAGAGAGAATTCCGGCAGATGCATCGACAAAATCACGCCATCTATTCCGGTCGCGGAATAAGATGGAAGATGGGATAGTTTAGGTCGTTGGGGAGCCGTCGCATGACCTCTAGCGACAGGGATTCGCCTGATTGGAAAAACGGAAAATTATCCTTCAATCGCACCATGGATTAACCAAAAATCTTCAAGTTGAACGGAGCACGTCTCATTTCGCCTTGTTCATTAAATCATTCGTCACATCTAGCGCTCTTCCCTTCGAAATCCCACGCTCATGGATTCCCACTCCGACACCGCTTTCCTATTCCCCCGTCCATCGGGAATCAGGAACCGAGCCCTTCTTCTCTGGCTTGCAGTTTCGCCCATGGCCTCGGCGATCGAGATCCAGATCGACTACACCTACGACACGAACCACTTCTTCAGCGCAGCCGAGCGACGAACCGCACTTGAGGCGGCGACTTCCTTCTTCGAGCAAGTTCTCAGCGACACCCTGCTGGAAATCAATCCCGCCAACTTTCCCGGCTCATCGTGGACGGTCGAAGTGCAGAACCCCCAGACCGGCAACACCATCTATCTCCCAAATTATGTGGTACCTGCCGATACCATCATCATCTTCGTGGGTTCCCGCGAGCTTGGCGGCAACGTCCGCGGCCTCGCTGGCTCATCCGGCTGGAGCGCCAGCGGCAACAGTTCATGGTTCGCACGCATTCAGGGACGCGGAAACCCCGGCGCGGTTTACTCTTCAGCCAGTGCCGCGACCGACTACGCACCACACGTCGGCTTCATCAGCTTTGACTCCTCCACTTCTTTCAATTTCTCGACCACTCAAAGCCTTTCCGGAGTCGACTTCATCCCGATTGCACTCCATGAAATCGGCCATGTTCTGGGTATCGGCATTTCGGACTCGTGGCGCAATCTGATCAGCGGAAGCAGCTTCACCGGCCCCGCCTCCATCCGGGCGGCTGGAGGACCCCCGAGCGTGCAATCCGGCGGCGGACATTTTGACCAATCAGTTGCCGACGAGCCGGGCTTCGGCTCATTCGAAAGACCTCATGGTGCCTCGACCCCCGTCCTTATGCGGCCTTCCGCCACGCCCAACGGCAGTCTTCTAAACGTTGCGACCGATCTCGATCTTGCCGCTCTCTCCGACATCGGCTGGGAAGTCACACCACCTCTAAGCCTAGCCTTGACCTTGCTCGGCCCCGGATCCATCCAGATCACTTGGCCGAGTTCCTCGTTCCGCAATTATGTCATCGAGAAAAGCCCCGATCTCGACTTCTCCAGCGGCATCCAAGTGAACCTTGATGGAGATGGCTCTCTTTCCTCTTGGACCGATCCCTCGGCAACCGGCGAGCGGGCATTTTATCAGCTTCGCGACTTCGCCTATGGAACTTCCGCCGCCTCTTTTGCCCCAGCTTCCATCGCTGCAACATCCACCGGCGCCACGGATCCAATCATGACGCGCTCAATCGTCCCTCGCTGGGTCGAAGGCTGCGGATGCGAAGAACATCAGTAACTCGATTACTGACGATTGAAACGCTGCACTTCCCGCTGCGCCTCACGCAGCTCGACCTTTTTCTTCAGGTCGTGACGTTGGTCAGCGTGGGTCTTGCCCTTGCCAATCCCAATTTCGACTTTGACCCGCCGTTCCTTCCAATACATCCGGAGACAAGGAAGCGTGCAGCCTTTGACGGCCGATTCGTGCTCGAGCTTGAGAATCTCCTTTTTTTTCAGGAGCAGCCGCCGCGGACGCTTCGACTCATGCTGGAACCAAACACCCGCCGTCTGCCACGGCTGGATATCGCAGCCGTAGAGGAAAACCTGACCATTCTCGACACGCGCAAACGCATCGGCGATGTTCATTTTCCCGGCGCGGATTGATTTGACCTCGGTCCCACGAAGCTCCAGACCGGCTTCATACGTGTCGCCGATGTGGTAGTCCCTGCGGGCCTTCCGATTGTTGGCGATCTCCGAACTCATGGTGGCACAAGCGCCACGATTTGCGCGGCGCCGAGTGTCCAGCTTACTGGTTCACCTGCTCACCGACGAGCCTGATCTTGCCCTCGATGATCTCCTGAAGGGCGATGTCTGCCGCACCCATGCTGGGAACGGTAGGAATGAGCGGAGCGCGTCCGCTGTTCAACTGCCGAACCCGCTTGGAAACCATATTTACCAAGACCAGTGGGTCGGTCACAATTTCCGCCGCCTTCTCAACAAGATCGCTTTTCATGGGTGTGCCTGCAAACCGGGAATGTGGCTTTGGCTCCTCGATAGGAATAATATTATCAGGAGTCATGCCGTGCCGTCCGGTCATTTAGTTAAGACCGGAGGGCGGGACAAAACAGAGATACCGGCCTTTGACAAGGCAAATGTACTCTTCAACACCTTACGGCATCAAATTTGTGCCAAAATGACGCAATATCACCACCGTCAGCCAGAAACAGCCCACCGTGATCAGGCAGTTCGCCCCAAGCGCCGTCCAGAAACTCCAGCCGTGCCTCAGCATCCACGGCAGGATCAAAAACATCGGCAAAGTCGGCAGCACGAACCAGAAGGTCCCCTCGGCATGACCCGCGATCCTTTCCGGCTCATCCGGCCGCTCGCGGTTCATCCAAACCATCGCGATCAGCGAGGTGAAAGGCAGTGCAATCAGCAGCGCTGAGAGCCTGTCGCTAAAAATCTGCACTTTCGTCACCACCACGATGATCAGTGCCGTCACGATCAGCTTCACCACATCCTGCGGTGAAAAACTGAGAATCTCTTTCCAAGGAATCTTACTCATGGTCCTGCTTGCGAGCTTACTAGACAGGGGATAAAGCTCTTTCATGCAAGCCCGTTGTCTCGCCGCCCTGCTGCTTTTTTCCATCGCCTCCTGCGGCCCCTCCGCCTCCGGGGGAAATGCCGGTGTCCCGACCGCCGCGGCCAAACTCACCACCTCACAGAAGACCGCCATCGGCAAAAAAATCTGGCAGAACGAATGCGGCGGCACCGTCGATGGCCTCACCACCTGGAACGCCGGCGAGGAATTTCCCTCGATGGGCATCGGTCACTTCATCTGGTATCCCGCCGGCTTCAACGGCCGCTTCGAAGAAAGCTTCCCGCCATTCATCGCCTTCGCCCGTCAGCACGGAGCACAACCTCCCGCCGTCGCCCTCCAGCGCCACTCGCCATGGACCAGCAAGGGCCAGTTCCAGTCCGCCTTCCGCAGCGCGGAAATGAACAGCCTGCGCACTTGGCTCACCAACACCGTGCCGCTCCAAACCGACTTCATCATCGCCCGCTCGCGCGGAGCCTTGCCGAAAATCCTCGCCGCGGCCCCCGCCTCCGATCGCGGACGCCTCCAAAGCAACTACAACAAGGTCGCCTCCACTCCGAACGGCACCTACGCGCTCATCGACTATGTGAATTTCAAAGGCGAAGGCATTTCCGCCACCGAGCGCTACAACGGCAAAGGCTGGGGCCTCCTGCAAGTGCTCGGAAATATGAAGGACGTCCCCTCCGGCCAACCGGCCGCCGCCGAATTCGCCGCCAGCGCCAAGCGCATGCTCGACCGCCGCATCGCCAACTCCCCTCCCGACCGCGGCGAATCCCGCTGGCGCGAAGGCTGGCGCAACCGCTGCAACACCTACGCAAGGCCTCTGTGAGGCCAAGTTCCCGATTTCAAATCTCAAATTTCCGATTTCCGATTTCCGATTTCAAATCTCAGATCTCTCCCCTCCTCACACCCCCGCCAAGTGACTCAACATCGCCGAAGCGAAGGTCAGCACGAGGAAGAAACCGCACATGTCCGTGCAGGTTGTTAGAATCGGACCACTCGCCAGCGCCGGATCGACCTTCATTCTCTTGAGAAACAAGGGCACCAGCCCTCCGAGAATTACGGAAAGTATCGTATTGAGCATCAGCGCCGTCGCCACCACCAGCCCAAGCACCAGATTTCCCTTCCACAGCGCAGCGATCGACCCAAGCACGCAACCAAGCACGAAGCCATTGATCATTCCCACCGCACCTTCCTTCAACACCACGCGCAGGTAGTCACTAGGACGAAGGATGCCGAGGGTCAGCTCGCGAATGCTCACCGCCACCGCCTGATTCCCCGAACAGCCGCTCATGTCCGAAACGATTGGCAAAAAGACCGCCAGCGCGATCACCTCACGCAGGGTCGCCTCGTTCGCCGCGATCACACTCGCCGCCACCAGGTTCAGCCCGATGTTCGGCCCCAACCAAGCCAGCCGTTTGAGACACCGCTCCATCAGGGGCATGCTGCGGATTTCCTCACCATTCACAATACCACTCGCTTGAAGGAACATGTCCGCCTGCTCTTCAGCCGTCTCCCGCCTCACCGCGTCTCGCGGCAACACGCCTAACAAAATCCCGAGCTCATCCACCACCGGCAGCCCGAAATATTTCTTCTGCTCAAAAATTTCCGCAAGCTCTTCCAACTCCATCGAGTCCCGAACCGTGAAAGGGTCCGGAATCATCAACTCCCTCACCGGCTTACCGCGCCGCGAAAGGACCAAATCGCGCAGCCGCAGCACGCCGACCAACTTCTCGTCCTTCTCGACAACGTAAAGATACTGCACGTCCCGATCCGAATAATCCTCGGCATGCTCACCTAGATCCGCCAGAACCTCACCCACCGTCGCCGCCACCGGAAAAGTGACCGCACCCCCATGCATCAGACTCCCGGCACACCCCTCGGGGTAAGCCATCTTGCGCCGCAGAGCACTCCGCTCCTCAGCGTCGGTGATACCGGCAAGAATCTCCTCGGCATCTTCCTCGTGAAGCTCACGCAGCAGCTCACTACTCGTTTCCAGCGGAAGAAACGCCAAGATCTCCGCTGCTTCGGAGCCCTCAAGCTCTTCAATGATTTCAACCGCCTGAGCTTCCGCCAAATGACTCAACAACTTCGCGGCATCCTCCGCACCAAGAATCCCGACCAGAACGCCGAGCTGATCCTCCGATAATTGCGAAACCGACCAACGCTGGTCTTCCCAGTCAATCGTCTTCAGGGCAGCCAATGCCGCCGCTCCATCCTTCAGCTCAATGGCCGCCTCAAGCGCCTCAAGCGCTTCTTCTCTCAGTTCAGCATCGTCCTCAATTTCAATCATTCCCTTCGTTCTGGTTCCATTCCATCCGTGTCTCCCGCAGCCAGACTCATGCCAGCCTTGCCATTCTCTGTGCCGGGAATCTGGCCGTCATCATCCATGTTGACAACTTCCGCTGCATCGAATGCCACCTCAGCCCCCTCAAGTGCCCGTCGGGAAACTTCCGCTTGCCTCTCGCCTGAAAGAATCAAGTCTC